>JBARBI010000112.1:0-37547 GCA_049792875.1 Candidatus Sulfotelmatobacter sp. | reverse complement strand
GACGGCCAGGCCCTTCATCGCTCCAGTCAGATCCTCGCTGACTTCAAGTAATACTTTAGGGTCGTTGAAGTGGGTGGCGGCCTTGACGATCGCGCGGGCCCGCTTCTCGGCTTCAGCCGGGTCGGCGAACGTGGTCGAATCTTTCATGAAGATGCCGCTGCCTACGAATACGGCCTCTGCTCCGAGTTGCATTACGAGCGCCGCGTCGGCCGGGGTCGCGATACCGCCGGCGGAGAAATTCGGGACGGGGAGCTTCCCTGACTTGGCGACGATTCGTACCAGTTCGTAAGGAGCCTGGTGCTCTTTGGCCTTGGCATAGAGTTCCTCTTCGCCGAGCACCGTGAGAATCTTCATCTCCTGAACGATCTGCCGGATGTGCTTCACAGCGTGGACTACGTCACCGGTGCCGGCTTCTCCCTTAGTGCGAATCATGCAGGCGCCCTCGGCGATGCGGCGCAGAGCCTCGCCCAGATTGCGGGCGCCGCAGACAAACGGAACCTTGAAGGCATGCTTGTCGACATGGTGGGCTTCGTCGGCGGGGGTGAGGACTTCGGATTCGTCAATGTAGTCGACACCCAGTTCCTGCAGAATCTGGGCTTCCGCGAAATGGCCGATGCGGCACTTAGCCATGACGGGGATGGAGACGGCGGCCATGATCTCACGAATCTTTTTGGGCGATGCCATGCGGGCCACGCCGCCCTCAGCTCGGATCTGCGCAGGAACGCGCTCCAGAGCCATGACGGCAACGGCGCCGGCTCGTTCGGCGATGGTGGCCTGCTCAGCGTTGGTGACGTCCATGATGACGCCGCCCTTGAGCATCTCGGCGAGGCCGGTCTTAAGACGGAGACTGGTGGAACTACCGTTGTTCTGCGACATGTGTGAATACCCTGTGGGTACCTTTCGCGATCGCGAAGGATGGGCGCGTGGCGCCTGACAACCCTATTCTACAACGCCGGTGGATGGGGCACCCGCATTCATCTTTCCACGAATTTGCCGAACATCTTTTCGGGGTCGATGGCGATGAAAATGCCGCGGCTGCGCGCCAGCACTTCGTTTTTCTCGTTCCGGATTTCGGCAGAATTGATGTGCTGGCGGCCCTGCACGCTCACTTCCCTGCCCTCGACGTGCAGCGTTTTGTGCAATGGGACCGGCTTGAGATATTCGACGGTCATCTCTTTCGTCAGAGCGATGACGTGGTGCAGTTTGTTGACCTTGCCCATGGCGTCGTCGAGGATGGTGGCGATGATCCCGCCGTGGCAGTGGCCGGGCGGTCCGGTGTAGCGCTTGCCAAGGCGGAAGCGGCACACGAACGTTTGGCGTGCCTCGTCGAGGGTGAATTTGAGGTGCATGCCGTCGGGATTGTTCTGACCGCAGGCGAAGCAGTAGTTCTTTTGCATCTTGACGAAGCGGGTATCGTGGCCATGGGACTTGCGGGACATGCAAGGGATTCTAACCCGTGTGCTTCCCAAAACAATCTTGGACCGCTGACTTCGCCGGCGCGAAGAAAGGCTATCGGCATTAAGGGCTTCTTTCTACCTCCGGATTCCTGTATACATATCGGCTTTGGACAGGTCCTTCGGCGGGGCGCACCCCTCAGGACGACAAAGTAAATTGCCACTGTTGAATGGAGCTTCGATGAAACCATCTGCCATTTTCCTTCTCGTGCTGTCCCTCGTGTTCTCGATGCCCCTCGCTGCCCAGGACAAGGACACGGGCAAGAACCCGCCGGTTGCGAAAAGCCCGAAGAAGGACCAAAAGAAGGACGAGAAGAAAGAGGAACCGAAGGAAGAAAAGAAAGGCGGCATGACCGCCGACACTTTCTCCGGGCTGAAGTTCCGGCTGATCGGCCCGGCCGTCGCTTCCGGGCGCGTGATGTCGATCGCGGTGAATCCCAAGAAAACGAGCGAGTACTACGTGGGCGTCGCGTCGGGCGGAGTTTGGAAGACCGTCAATGATGGCACGACCTGGACTCCGGTGTTCGACGGCGAGGGATCGTACTCGATCGGGTGGGTCGAACTGGATCCAAACAACTCTTCCGTGGTGTGGGTGGGAACGGGGGAAAGCAATTCGCAGCGTAGCGTCGCCTACGGCGACGGTATCTATCGGTCGGATGACGGGGGCAAGAACTGGCAAAATCTCGGGCTGAAGAAGTCAGAGCACATTGGACGCGTAGTGGTCGATCCGCGCGACTCGAAGACAGTGTACGTTGCGGCCGAGGGGCCGCTTTGGGGACCGGGCGGAGATCGCGGGCTCTACAAGACCACGGATGGCGGGAAGAACTGGAAGGCCGTGCTGACCATCAGCGAGAACACGGGCGTGGCTGACGTGGCGATCGATCCATCGAGTCCCGACATTTTGTACGCATCAGCCTACCAGCGGCGGCGGCATGTGTTTACGCTGATCGATGGCGGGCCGGAGAGCGCAATCTACAAGTCAACCGACGCCGGAGCAAGCTGGAACAAGTTGAAGTCGGGACTGCCATCCGTCGACATGGGCCGGATCGGGGTGGCGGTTTCACCGGCGGATCCAAATGTTGTTTACGCCACCGTCGAGGCCGCTGACGGCAAGGGCGGAATCTTTCGTTCGAGCGACAAAGGCGCGACCTGGGAACGGCGCAACGAATTTGATCAGGGGGCGATGTACTACGCGCGGGTAGTCCCCGACCCGAAAAATGTGGACCGCATATTCGTGATGAACCCTCTGCTGCGCGAGTCTCTTGACGGCGGGAAGACGCTGCACCATGTTAACGAGACCAATCATCACATTGATAATCACGCCCTGTGGATCGATCTCGACGACACCCGACACTGGCTGCTAGGTTCGGACGGCGGCATGTATGAGACGCACGACAATGCGCAAACTTGGGAGTTCAAGGCAAATCTTCCCACCGTGCAGTTTTACGACGTTGCCGTGGACTATGCCAGTCCGTTTTACAACGTGTGCGGAGGAACGCAGGACAACTTTTCCTGGTGCGGGCCGGCGCGGACGCGGAACCTCGATGGGATCGTGAATGCAGACTGGTTTGTGACGACTGGCGGCGACGGCTTCCGGTCGCAAGTGGATCCGGTCGATCCCAATACGATTTACGCCGAATCGCAGTACGGCGTGCTGGTTCGCCACGACAAGCCTACTGGTCAGGAACTTGTCTTGCAGCCGCTCGAAGGCAAGGGCGAGGCGCCGCTGCGATGGAATTGGGATTCGCCGATCATCATCAGCCCCCACTCCCACACCCGGCTGTATTTTGCAGCCAACAAGCTTTTCCGCAGCGACGATCGCGGTGATACCTGGAGGGCGATCAGCGGCGATCTGACGCGGCAAATCGATCGCAACAAGCTGCCCGTCATGGGAAAGGTCTGGGGTCCGGATGCGGTGGCGAAGAATCAATCGACTTCGTTTTACGGAAATATTGTGGCCCTGGCGGAGTCTCCCAAGAAAGAGGGGCTTATTTATGTGGGGACCGACGATGGGCTGATCCAGGTCACGAGCGATGGCGGACAGAACTGGACGAAGTACGAGAAGTTTCCGGGCGTTCCGGAGATGACCTATGTAAGCCGCCTGGCTGCGTCGAATTACGAAGCGAATACGGTCTACGCGGCCTTTGAGAATCACAAAAACGAGGATTTCAAACCGTATCTGCTGAAGTCTGCCGATGCCGGAAAGACCTGGACTTCGATTGTGGGGGACCTGCCGGAGAACGCGCCGGTGCTGGCCTTCGTCGAAGATACGGTCAATCCGAATCTGTTATTCGCAGGGACAGAGTTGGGCGCGTTCTTTACGATCGATGGCGGGCAGCACTGGGTACGGCTCAAAGGTGGGCTGCCGACCATCGCGGTACGAGACATGGTGATTCAGGCGCGCGAAAGCGATCTGGTGATTGCGACGTTCGGACGCGGGTTCTATGTGCTGGATGACATCACTCCGTTGCGGCAGATGAAAGCTGGATCGACGGAGCTGGCGGCGGAGCTGTTCCCGGTCAAGGACGCGCTGCTTTATGTGGAGCGGCATCCGTTGGGTGGGCCGAAAAAGGGGTTCCAGGGCGACACGTTTTATGCGGCGGAGAATCCGCCCTATGGGGCCGTGTTCACGGCTTATTTGAAGGAGAAGATCAAAACGAAGAAAGAAAAGCGGCAGGACGCGGAAAAAGAAGCGGCCAAAAAGAATCAGACGCTTCCCTATCCGGCAAATGACGAACTGCGCGCCGAGTCCGAGGAGGCGAAGCCGGAAGTGTATTTCGTGGTGTACGACGAGGGCGGGGCGCCGATTCGGCGGGTGGAAGGAAGCACGGAAGGGGGATTTCAGCGCGCGGCGTGGGATCTCCGGTATCCCTCTCCGCAGGTGCGTAAGCATTCGGACGAAGACGAGATTTTCTTTTCCGATGCCGCGGATCAGGGGCCGCTGGTGCTGGCGGGGAGCTATTCGGTGCGGGCCTTTGAGAAGGTCGGAGGCGCGGTGACCGAACTGGCAGGGCCGCAGTCATTCAAGGTGGTGACCGAAGGAGCAGCGGCGATGAGTCCGGCAGACCGCGCGGCACAGGAACAATTCCTGGGCAAGGTGACGCGTCTGTATCGAGCCGTGTCCGGGGCTCTGCACACCTCCGAGGAGGTCGAGTCTCGGCTGAAAGCCATTCGCGAAGCCCTGCGGCAGGCGCCGGCAGCGGAGAAGCAACTGGGGAGCGTCGCCGATGCTCTCGAGCAGCGGGATCGCGAGATCCGGCGGGCTCTGCGCGGGGACGTGGAGATGGCCAAGCGGAGCGAGAATGTGCCTTCGTCCATCAACGACCGAGTCAGCTCCGTGATGGAGGGCGAGCGGTTCTCGCTGGCCAAGCCGACGCAGTCGCATGTGGATTCGTACAACACCGCGGCTGCCGAGTTTGCCGAGGAACTTGCCAGGCTGCATATGCTGGTGGAGGTTGACCTCACGAAGCTGGAGAAAGACATGGAGGCCGCGGGGGCGCCCTGGACACCGGGGCGGGTGCCGGAATGGTCGGAGAACTAGGGTGATAACCGGGAACTACGAACGACCCGAGGGTTCACGAAGGAAGTCGGAAGCCCCACGCCTGCTCGCTTAGACTTCGACACCTTGCTCTCGAAGCAGAACCAGTAAGCGGCTCGGAGGAAGCGCGGTTCCGAGGTTGTAGCTTCCGGCGATGCGATCGGCGAAGAGTAGGACTGCGTCGTTTTCGAAGGCGCCCGCGTAATTCGGCACGTCGTATTTATTGACGTACTGCTGGATTCACGGTCGAGCAAAGGCCGAAAAGAGATATCCAAGGTTTCGACGGTCGAAAGCATTCGGCGGGTTTGTGCGTTGAGGACGGCAATCGAGGTCACAAATTGAAATTGGCTTCCGGAGAATTCTTTCAGGAATGAGGCGGCCTCTGCCTTGCTTCGCGGCTTTTCGAAAATCCTATGCCTTTTTGCCGCGACTGCATCTCCGGAAACGATCACCGCGTCGGGACATTCTTCTGCGATTTTGTGTGCCTTGGCTTCGGCAAGTTTCCGCGTCAGGCGAGTGGGATCGTCATCGCGGATAGCCTTTTCGTCGATGCGGCTGGGGCGTGTTTCGTAGGGCAGGCCAAGCAAGTCCATGGCTCGCTTCCGAAACGGGGACTCAGAGGCGAGAACGATCTTCAGGTCGAGAGCCTCCTGTAGAAAAAATAAACATAGCATGCGTGCGGAGAGTCGGCTGATGTCTCTCTGGATTTCTTCCACAATAACTCCTTGCATTCTTCGCGCGTGGCTGTGTTACACTCGCCGCCGACCGTTGCTCGCGCTGCGGGGAATAGCTGCGGCCGTGGGGAAACCTTTCGTATCGTGCTTAGGGTGCAGGAGGGCTGGGGAATGGGCCTCGCGTTACTGCTGTTGATCTGGCTGATTACACTGGCCAGCACATATTTCTTCGTTGCCAAGACCTGGTGGCTGCCCGTGGGCGCCTCCGCCGCCGCGGCGTGGATTGACAGCCAATTCGCTCTCACCTTCGTGATCATGGGAATTGTGTTCCTCGCGGCACAGCTCTCGCTAGGGTACATCGTGTGGAAATACCGCGAGAGTCCCTCATCTCCTCCGGTCTCGTATTCTCACGGCAACACCAAGCTGGAAGTCGTATGGACGCTGCTCACGGCCGTGTTGTTCATTGGGTTGAACCTGATGGGCAGTAGCGTGTGGGCGAGCCAGCGTTGGGACGCGGCCGGGGCGGGCGCGGTGCAGGTGGAGGTCACAGGAATGCAGTTTGCCTGGTACTTCCGCTACCCGGGGCCGGACGGAAAGTACGGGGCCACGAGTCCGAAGCTGATGGATCCCTCGGCGGGTGGCGAAGCGGCCGTTGGGCTTAGTACTTCTGATCCTGCCGCAAAGGACGATGTGGTAACGGGCACGATGTATTTGCCGGTCGATCGCGAAGTCGATCTGAGCCTGCGGGCGGTGGATGTGATTCACAGCTTCTTTGTCCCGAACCTGCGCTTCAAGCAGGACGCCGTCCCGGGGCTGAACATCCACATGCACTTCAAGCCGACCGCGATCGGTGAGTATGAGATTGCCTGCGCCGAACTTTGCGGGCTTGGGCATTACAAGATGCACGGCATGGTGCACGTCGTCAGCCAGGTAGATTTTGACAAGTGGCTGGCCGCACGGGAGGCGGAGAAACAGTAACATGGCGACCCCTGCAACGGTTCACGCGCACGCTCCACAGGGTTTCATCCGGAAATACATTTTCAGCCTCGACCACAAAGTCATCGGCATTCAGTATTTCTTCCTGGCGCTCACGGCGGTATTTGTCGGAATGTTTCTGTCGCTGCTGATGCGCATTCACATGATCTGGCCCGGGGCGGTGTTGCCCCTGGTGGGCGAGATCAAGCCGGAAACGTATCTCAGCCTGCTGACGATGCACGGCACCATCATGGTGTTTTTCGTGCTGACTACGGCGCCGCAGGGCGGATTCGGAAACTACTTTTTGCCGATTCAAATCGGCGCGCCGGACATGGCCTTCCCTGTCCTCAACATGCTGTCGTTCTGGACCACGTTTGTGGGATTCATTGTCATCCTCTGCGCCTTCTTCGTGACCGGGGGCGCGCCGCTGCATGGCTGGACCGGGTATCCGCCATTGAGCGCGTTATCGTCCAGCGGACCGGGAGAGCAACTGGGGGCTGACCTTTGGATCACGAGCATCGCCATTTTCTGCGTTGCGTCGCTGATGGGAGCATTGAACTTCATCACTACCACCCTTGATCTGCGGGCCAAGGGGATGACGATGATGCGCATGCCACTGACCGTGTGGTCATGGTTCATCACCGCCATTCTGGGGTTGCTCGCGTTTGGTGTGTTGCTCTCGGCGGGCATCCTGCTGCTGATGGATCGCAATCTAGGAACCAGCTTTTACGTGCCGCTGGTGGTTGTGAACGGCCAGATCATGGGTCACAAGGGCGGATCGCCACTGCTGTGGCAGCATCTGTTCTGGTTCTTCGGACATCCCGAGGTGTACATCGCGATCCTGCCGGGCATGGGCGTGGCTTCGCAGGTTCTGTCCACGTTCTCGCGCAAACCGATCTTCGGCTACAAGGCGATGGTGTATGCCATGTTGTCGATCGGATTTTTCGGGTTCATGGTGTGGGGCCACCACATGTTCATGAGCGGGATGAGCCCGTACTCGGCGTTTGCGTTTTCGCTGCTGACCATGTGCATCGGCGTACCGTCGGCTATCAAGACGTTTAACTGGTTGGGCACGATGTATAAAGGGCGGCTGCGTTTCCATACGCCCATGCTCTACGCCATCGGCTTTGTGTCGTTGTTTGTTTCGGGCGGGCTCAGCGGGCCGTTCCTGGCACAGCCGGTGCTCGACATCCAGTTGCACGATACCTACTTCGTGGTCGGGCATTTCCACCTGATCATGGGCGTGGCGGCGATCTTCGGCATCTTCGCGGCCACGTATTACTGGTTCCCCAAGATGTTCGGTCGGATGATGAACGAGCCGATGGGCAAATTGCACTTCTTCCTGACGCTCGCGGGAACCTACGCCATCTTCATGCCGATGCACTATCTGGGGATGGCCGGACAAACGAGACGCTACTCGCAATTCACTGAAGTCGCGTACCAGCAGAAACTGCTGCCGCTGCAAACGTTCATGACCTACGCTGCGATTATTACGATTGCGGCACAGTTGATCTTTGTGATCAACCTGTTCTGGAGCATGTTCAAAGGACCGAAGGCCAGCGACAATCCATGGGAAGCGACCACGCTGGAGTGGACGACTGCGACTCCGCCACCGCACGACAATTTTGGCGGCGTGACTCCTGTGGTGAATCACGGGCCGTATGAGTACGGTGTTCCGGGCGCGGCCAAGGATTACATCATGCAGAACGATCCGCCGAACGGTTCGGCGCGTTGAGCACTAGTTAGACATGGCTACTTACACTCCAACGACACCGGTCGATCACATCGGCCACGGTCACAAGCCTCCGGTGCCGCCTGCGGGTGGCGGCGATGACGGGCGTAGTGGCGACGTTCCGAACTACGGGGCACGGCTGCGGCGGGCGCGGTTGGGTCTGGCTTGCGGGATTGCCACAGTCTGCATGGTGTTCATCTCGCTCACCAGCGCCTATATCGTGCGGCAGGGACTGCCCACGTTTGATGGCACTACGAACAGCTATGTCCGCGACTGGGGCCGCGTGGATTTGCCGTGGCTATTGCTGGCGATCAACACCGCGGTGCTACTCGTAAGCAGTGCAACCGTGGAGTTAGCACGGCGAAAGGCTGCGCGGCAGGCGGCGCTGGCGCCGGTTCAATCGATTCCAGGAGTCTCTTTGGGGAACGAGAAATCTTTCCCCTGGCTGGGGATCACCGTCCTGCTGGGAGTCGCTTTTCTCGCCGGGCAATGGCTGGCTTGGGGGGAACTGCACGCTCGCGGTTTCTTCGTGGACACGAATCCCAACAGTTCTTTTGTCTTTTTGCTGACGATCGCCCACGCGTTGCACCTTGGTGGAGGAATGGTTGCGCTGCTATGGGCAGTAAGCGCTTCCCTTCTGAAGAAACCGGTGGAAGCGCGCCGTATCGTGGTTGACATCACGGCGTGGTACTGGCATTTCATGGCCGTGCTGTGGATCTACGTGTTCGCTCTGTTGGGATTGGCAAGGTAGGAAGCGAGTCAAACGAGTTGCATAGGTCCTTCGGCGGGCGGTGGACACCCGCCTCAGGACGACGGGACGAGACCGAAAGGGGAACTTGAGGAATGGCTGACGCCACGCTTCAGCATGATGCCGTCGAACATGGGCTGCCCGGAACCTACGAGGCCCCTCTGTTTGGAGCTTATTCGAAGAAGGTGGGGATGTGGCTGTTTCTGGCCTCGGACTCACTGACCTTTGGAGCGCTGCTTTTCGCCTTCAGCTACAACCGGATCTACACGACCCCGTGGCCGACGCCTTTCCACGTGGCAAGCATCACCAACGCCACGATTATGACGGCCTGCCTGCTGTCGAGCTCGTTGACGATGGTGATGGCGGTGTTTGCGGCGCAGCGCCACGACCGGGCGTGGACCCGCAACTGGCTACTGGCTACGATGGCATTTGGCACGGCTTTCATCGTCTTGCATGGCATGGAGTGGAGCAAGCTGATTAGCGAGGGGCTGACCATCCCGGGATTTCCAAAACCTCCAGGCGCGGCTACGGGGGAATTGGCAGACATCTCGAAAAACGTGCCGCAGTTTCCCGCAACCTTCTTTGGTCTCACAGCGATGCACATGCTGCACGTCACAATTGGCGTGATTTATCTGGGCGTGGTCGCTTTCCGTAAATGGTTCCTGCCGGTTCTGGGTGTGCTCTGGATCGCAGGTTATTTCATGATTCCGTCCGATAACGTCTTTCACTATGGAATTCATGCGCTGGGCTTGGGGTTACTGGTTTCCACGGTGATCCTGCTCCTGAAGCCGAAGGATTATGACGCCCACGATGTCGAGGTTTCAGGACTGTACTGGCATTTCGTGGACCTGGTGTGGATGTTCATTTTCCCGCTGGTGTATTTGATGTCGACGAAGATCAAGTAAAGAGTATCGTTCAGCGAGGGCCGCAAGCCGGCGGAAAGACAACAGAGGGAACACACGATGCACGACGTCGCAGCTCATGACGACAGTAAGGGACAGTATTTCTGGGTGTGGGGAGCATTGTTGGTATTGACCGCGATCGAAGTCGTGCTGGGGTACAGGCAGGTCTTCGCGCCGGCACGCATGCTCGAGGTGCTGCTGATCCTGTCGATCATCAAGTCAGCGCTGATCATCGGATACTTCATGCACCTGAAGTTTGAAAAGGCGTTGATGCGCTGGCTGCTGGTGATTTCGGTGACGGCGTGCTTCATTATCATGTATTTCTTTTTCTTTCCGGATGCCGACCGTGTGCAACCCCCGCCGGATGGCGTGGGCGTGCAACAGGGATAAAACAAGATGAATTTTCGGTCTAAGCGTCGCTGGGCACTCTTGATGTCGATTCTTGCCTTTGGAATCACTCCTGCCTTCGCCCAGGGCTGCGCCATGTGTAATGCGAATGCGAAGGCCACCCCGAAAGAAGGACAACGAGCCCTCAACCGCGCCATTTTTGTGATGCTGGTGCCGCCCGTCAGCATCATGATCTTTGGATTTGCCTTCGCCATTCGCTACGGAAAGCGGCGCGACCGCGAGAACGACGACACCTCTCGATAAAACAAACCTATAGAAACGTTGCTTACAACGACTCCTTCTCCATCACTTGGAATGCCTCCAGCCGAGACTTAGCAAAGCTGCCTCTCTGCAACTACCACTTCTTTTTCCAGGGTGGAGGTTTCCACCGCTCCGGTGACACGCAACAGTTCGAGGGCCCAGCTCACCCTCGCGGCCTCCAGCGAGGCCACGTAAACCAAGAATCCCGCGCGCTGCAGTTGCGCTTCCAAGCGCACCGCGTCGTTCTCGGGGAAACCCAGTCCGGCCAGGGTGCGGAAGTTGCCACACAAAGCCGGCGCACTCCGGGCCACCAGCAGCGCACGTAAGAACGCGTGCGAACGAATGAAAAAGCCAACCGACGGGATCACAACCGCCCCAAACTCGGAGAGCCATCCGATCAGGCCTGCGGTCACGGTGCTGGCTTCGCGCTTCTGGTTGAGAAGATTGGCATCGCGCACGATCGTGGAAATCGGATGCGTGGGGGCCAGTATCAGACAGATCTGTTCCTTTTCGAAACCAGCATCATCCAGAATGCGCACGACCTCCATCACTTCGGGTGCGTCGCAGTAAACGCCGTAGGCTGCAGCAGTGTAGTCCATGGTCCAAACACACTCCTTCTCGCCATCTTCGCCAGCAGCAAAAACCTGGGGCACCGTGCAAAGACGCAACGTGGGTTAGGTTTTGGGGACCCGGAATGCTGCAACTCCGCAAGCACAAGTGGTGCCAAACGGCGAAGTTGTTCGTTTGCCGGTGTATATCGCGGTGCGATAGAGCGTAGCGCAACGGCAGGTTCAGGCTCAGCGTGTAACTTTTTCCTGTACCGCAGAGCGCGGCGTACTGCTGATCTGCTGGCGAAGAACTTCACTGTGCCAGCGACAAATTACGAACTCGACGGTTCCGTCGAGTGGTCGGCACGTCCCGTATCTGCAAGTGACCACAAGCTCTAGGTTAATTGGCATGGAGGTTGCAAGAGTACGGTGCAAGAAAGACCAACCCAAACTCTCGGAGGTTCGTGATGAAGAATTCACTATTGCGACTCGCAGCCCTGCTAACGTTTTTAGCAAGCCTGAGCGTTCTTGGCGCACAGGCCAACGTGCAACAAGCAACGCCCGACTCTCAGCAGCCCACCGCCGCACAGCAACAGAACGACATGCAGGCCGAGGACGTCAAACCTTTCAACGGAACCATCGTGAAGGAAAAGGGCAAACTTGTCCTGAAGGACACCGCCGCGAATGTGAGCTACCAACTTGACGACCAGGACAAAGCCAAGCAGTTTGTAGGCAAGCAGGTCAAGGTCACCGGCAAGCTCGATTCGAACACTAATCGGATTCACGTAGAGAACATCGAGGCGGTCTCCTGACTGCTTCCATTCTGCAGGCAAGGCGCGCCGATTCGGTTGCGCGGGGGGCTTTTCGACGCCCTCCGCGCTTCGCGTTCTCATTTCGCCGCGAAGAAGCCAGGGCAAGCTAACTAGTCACGACAGAGCGGCCACTCCGTCCCTGCTTTATAATAGAAAGATTCGGTAGCCCGCACAGAAGCCTCTGCGTGCATGCGCTCGAGACTAGTGCGGGGCTGTCCCGGCCCCTTGACCCGATGTCTTCTGACTCGACGCACACGGAAAGCATTGTTGTACGCGGCGCCCGCGTCCATAACCTCAAGAATATTGATTTTGAGGTTCCGCACAATTCCCTGACGGTGGTGACCGGGGTTTCCGGTTCCGGCAAGTCCTCGCTGGCGTTTGACACGATTTACGCTGAGGGGCAGCGCCGGTACGTGGAGTCGCTCTCGGCCTATGCCCGCCAATTTCTGGAGCGGATTGAGAAGCCGGACGCAGACACGATCGACGGCATCGCACCGGCGGTTGCGATCCGGCAAAAGAATACAACGCGGAATCCTCGCTCCACTGTGGCGACGGCGACCGAGATCTACGACTATCTGCGGCTGCTGTTTGCGCGCGTGGGGCGGACCTACTGCGCCAACTGCGGGCACGAAGTGAAAAAAGACACCGTTGATGAGGTCGCAGACGCGATTCTGGCGCTCGATCCGGGTACACGACTGCAGCTGTTGTTTCCGCTGCAAAGGCCCGCGCCTGGGCTGCAGGAGACGGCTAAGGCTGCGCGGGCGGCAAAGTCGAAGAAAAACCCAGCTGCTACATTGACCGAGGCTTTGAAGACGCGATTGTTTGAGTTGCGCAAAGCCGGATTCAACCGGCTGTACCAGGCGGGACAGGTTGTTGAATTCTCCACACCAGAATCGCTGCTCGATCTCGACTTTGCGGAACCGGTCTTCGTCCTGGTCGATCGACTGGTCGTATCTGCAGAAGTTCGGACGCGGGTGGTCGATGCGATCGAGACCGCGTATCGGGAATCGGGCGAAGTGATTTTTGAAATTCCGGGCGACACACAACTGCGCTTCGCGCAGAGGTTTGAGTGCAAGGACTGCAATCTGCGGTATGAAGAACCGGAGCCACGTCTTTTCTCTTTCAACAATCCTTACGGCGCTTGCCCGCGGTGCCAGGGATTCGGGAACACGATCGATTTTGATCTCGACCTGGTGATTCCCGACAAGTTGAAAACCCTTGGCGATGGCGCGATCGAGCCCTGGACTAAGCCTAAATATCGTCCGCTGTTCACCGATCTGAAGCGCTATGCCAAGCAGGCGGGGATTCCGCTCGATGTGCCGTGGGCGGATCTGGAGGACGAGCATCGCAATCTCGTGCTAACCGGCGAGGGAAAGTTTCTGGGAGTGCGCGGATTTTTCAATCATCTGGAGCGCAAGAAATACAAGCTGCACGTGCGCGTCTTTCTCAGCCGCTACCGCGGGTATTCGCTGTGTCCGGCGTGCAACGGGTCGCGGCTCCGCTTGGAGGCCCGGCAGATCAAGATCAAAGGGAGAAACATCTGCGAGATCTGCGCACTGACCGTGGAAGATGCGCTGCGATTCTTCGAGCAAGTCGAATTGAGCCCCCAGGAGGCCGATATTGCGGACAAGTTGTTGCAGGAGATTCGCGAGCGGTTACGGTTTCTCAACGATGTCGGACTGGAATATCTGACACTGGACCGGCTTTCCTCCACGCTATCGGGCGGAGAAGCGCAGCGCATCCAGCTGGCGACTTCGCTGGGATCGCGACTGGTGGGGACACTCTATGTGCTGGATGAGCCGTCGATTGGCCTGCATCCGCGAGATACGCACCGGCTGATCAAAATTCTGCATGACCTGCGGGATCTGGGGAACACGATTCTGGTGGTCGAGCACGATCCCGACATCATGCGCGCGGCGGACCGGATTCTCGATCTCGGGCCAGGGGCAGGCGAGAACGGCGGCAAACTCATTGCCGAGGGAACGTACGACGAGATCGTGCACAATCCTGTTTCGCTGACCGGGCGTTATCTATCAGAGGATTTGCGGATTCAGCCGCCCACGCTGCGGCGCAAGCCGGGACCTCAGCAGATCAAAATTCGTGGCGTTCGCGCCAACAATCTTAAGGGCGTGGACATCAGCATTCCGCTTGGGATGATCGTCGCGATTACGGGCGTCTCAGGCTCGGGCAAGTCGACTCTCCTGCATCAGGTGCTTTACCGCGCGTTGGCGCAGGCCAAGCAGCAGTCGGGCAACGGAGCCAGCGGGCCCGCCGCGAGTTGGGAGAGCCTCGAGGGCGCTCAGTTTATCGAGGAAGTTGTACTGGTCGACCAGTCGCCGATTGGCCGCACCCCGCGGTCGAATCCGGTCACGTATATCAAGGCGTTCGATGCCATTCGTGATCTGTTTTCTTCCTTGCCCGAGGCGAAGAAGCGGGGGTTTGGTGCGGGACATTTTTCGTTCAACATCCCCGGAGGCCGCTGCGAAACTTGTCAGGGAGACGGGACGGTTACGGTGGAGATGCAATTTCTGGCCGACGTCGAACTGATCTGCGAAGAGTGCAAGGGAACGCGCTACAAGCCGACGGTGCTCGAAGTCCGCTACCGCGGCAAGAACATTCATGAAGTGCTCAACCTGACCGTGAAAGAAGCTTTGAAGTTCTTTGCCGAGGTACCCAAGATCACCGAGAAGCTGCGATCTCTGGAGGAAGTCGGCTTAGGATATTTGCGCCTTGGACAGTCGGCGACGACGCTCTCTGGCGGCGAGGCCCAGCGCATGAAGCTGGCGGCGCACCTGCAGCCGGCCTCGCGGGAGGCGAACCGTCCGGGGTCAGGAAGTGACGGGCGTCTCAAGCGGCGGTTGCTCTACATTTTCGACGAGCCCACGACCGGATTGCATTTTGACGACGTCAGCAAACTTCTGGCGGCGTTTCGCCGTCTTATTGAAGCGGGAGGATCCATTGTCGTCATCGAGCACAATCTGGAAGTCATCAAGACGGCGGATTGGGTCATCGACCTCGGGCCGGAAGGCGGTAGCCGTGGCGGGAAGGTGGTTGGGGCCGGTACGCCGGAAGCGATCGCCAAACTGGCGGGTTCTTACACAGGGAAATATCTGGCGCGTATTCTGAACGGGAATGGCACAGCGCGTTCCAATGGTCGCTCGTAGACTTGCGGTTGGCGGGGTTCTGGTTTTCGCGGCCATAGGCGCACTCGCGGGCGCTCAGGCTGCGAACGCCGTCTCGACTGCGGCACCGAAGTCGCAATCGCAGGCGGGCGAATCGTCTTCCAGTGCTCACCGCAAAACCGGAGCAAATTCGGGCCAATCCACCCGTCGCACCACGGTTGCTGAAGAGGTCGGGCCGTCGCCCGACCTCACAAAGGCTGAGGAGCTGATTCAGAAGCAGGACTACGCTGCGGCCACACCGTTGCTGCACAAGGTGGTGGCCGCCGATCCCACGAACTACGTAGCGTGGTTTGACCTCGGCTTCGCCGAGAACGGTCTGGGCCACATCGACGACTCGATTGCCGCGTATCGAAAGTCGGTGGCGGCGAAGCCCGATGTGTTTGAGTCGAACCTGAATCTGGGGCTGCAACTCGCCAAGAATCACCAGCCCGACGCCGAACAGTATCTCCACGCCGCCACCCAACTCAAGCCCACCAGCCACTCCGCAGACGGACAAGCGCGGGCGTGGATTTCTCTGGCGCATGTGCTCGAAGCGACCAAGCCGGAGGAGGCCATCGCGGCCTACCGGCAGGCTGCGGTGTTGCAGCCGAAGAATCCCGAACCCTATCTGGCCGCAGGACTACTTTTCGAAGAGCAGGGACAGTTTTCGGACGCCGAGCACGAATACAAACAGGCCCTCGCGCTGGGTCCATCTTCGGAAGCAGTTACGGGACTGGCGAATATCTATCTGCGCGGCCGCCGCTTTCCCGAGGCCGAAGCTGAACTGCGCAAGCTGGTCGCAGCCCACCCCGAGCAAGCCGCTGCACGCATTCAGTTGGGACGCGTGCTAGCAGCAGAGGGCAAAAACGGCGAAGCGATTGCCGAACTCGAGGTAGCGGCGAAGATGGCTCCGGCAGATACTTCGCTGCTGCGCGATCTAGCGGATCTGTACTCTAGCGCTAAGAAATACGACCGGGCCGAAGCCACCTACCGGGCTCTGCTGGCGGTCAGTCCTAACGACGCCGTGCTGCATCAGGATCTAGGCAAGTCGCTGCTGGAACAAAAGAAGTTTGCCGACGCGCAGCAGGAGTTCCTAACGGCCGTGAAACTCAAACCCGACCTGGGGACTGCCTTTGGAGATCTGGCTTTCGCGGCGGGCGAGAACAAAAATTATCCGCTGGCCATCAAGGCGCTCGACACAAGGGTGAAATTTCTCCCGGAAACGCCGATCACGTACTTCCTGCGGGCTTCCGCCTATGACCACCTCAAGGACTTCAAGCGAGCCGCAGTCAATTATCACCTCTTCCTCAACACAGCTAACGGGAAGTATCCTGATCAGGAGTGGCAGGCGAAGCACCGGCTCATTGCGATCGAGCCGAAAAAGTAATTCGCCGCGGGACAGAAATATGCTTGGGGTCCGGAACTTATTTCGGTTGTGGGGAACGCTCACGGTGCTCGTTCTGGTCGCCAGGGGGCCGGCCCATGCGGCGTCGGGCAACGAGCCGACCGTCGAAGCTTTGAAGGCCAAGCTCTCGTCGACGAGCATAGGCGACCGGCCGCACTTGTGTGTGCAGATCGCCGAAAAGCAACTGGCGGAGGCCGACAAATTCTACGCGGCTTCCGAACCCGAGAAGGGCCAGGCTGCGTTGATCGATGTGGTGGCCTACGCGGAATTAGCCCGGGACTATGCGGTTCAATCGCATAAATATCAGAAGCAAACCGAGATTGCGGCGCGGGCAATGGCTCGCAAACTCACCGAACTACTGCACTCCCTCGGCCAGGAAGACGAGCCCCCAGTGCGAGATGCCATCAACCATCTGCAACGAGTGCGCGATGATCTGCTCATGGCCATGTTCCCGAAAGGTGCAAAATGACTGCTTCCCTGTTTCGGTCGAGTCTGTGCATCGGATTGTTGCTGGCGTGTGCTTCCTTGGCTCAAGCGCAGCGCCACCGCGAACCGTTGACGCAATCGGAGATCGACCAGATCCGCGACGCCAGCTGGGAGCCGAAACAGCGGCTCGCACTTTACGTCCAGTTCTCGCGCGCCCGGCTGGTGAAAATGGAGCAGATGCGGGGCGATCCCAAGACCAAGGACCGGCCGCGGCAGACCCACGACATGCTCGACGACTTCCTTCTGCTCTATGACGAACTCAACGACAACATCGACACCTACGTCGATCGCAAAGACGATATCCGAAAACCGCTGAAAGCCATCATCGAGGCCGATACGGAGTTCCAGGCGAAACTGCGGGCATTGAAAGATGCCGCCGACGTTCCGCCGGAGGAAGTGCACGCGTATGAATTCGTTCTGACCAATATTCTGGAGACCGTGGATAGTTCGGTGGAGGACCATCGCAAGCTGCTCGCGGACCAGGAGGATGAGGCCAAGCATAAAAAGCTCAACCCTAATTCGAATGCGAAGTATGGGGGGAAGCCGGAGTGAGGCGGGCCCTCCCGCCTGAGGTCCGAGTCTCGTGCTAACCTAAGCTCACCGTGCGCCAAGGGCTGCTCGAAATCTTCCAGGAAACTTATACAGCACTGCGTCCTGCCTCCTCGATCCCGGAGCTGAAGATCGAGTTCTTTGCTTTCGCCAACGTCAACAACACAGTTCGGCTGCGCAACGGACGACTCCTGGTGCGATTGTCAGATCTGCTGGAAGGAGCCCCGGACGCGGTTCTCCGGGCCATCGCGCATATTCTGCTGGCCAAGATCTACCGCCTGCCAATCGATCGGGGGCAGGCGGCCCGCTATCGCAAATATGTCGCAAGCCACGAAATCGTGCGCAAGACGCACCTGGTTCGCCAGATGCGCGGACGCAAGCGGCTGCGTCCGGCGCGCGGACACTTTTATGACCTGGACGCTGTGTTCGAAGACTTAAACACCCGCTTCTTTCACGGCCTGATGGCGCGCCCGCGCATGAGCTGGAGCCAGACCAAGACCCGTCGCATTCTCGGCCACTACGATCCCGCACACAACGCGATCATCATCAGCCGCATCTTCGACCACTTTGCCGTGCCGCCGTTTGTGCTGGAATACATCGTTTACCACGAGATGCTGCATTTGAAGCATCCGGTCAGGCTGCGGGGGAGCCGGCGGTGCGTGCATTCGGCGGAATTCCAGGCGGAAGAGAAACTTTTTCCTCGGATGGCTGAAGCGAACGCGTTTCTGAAACGTCTGTAAGATGCCGCGCGTCCAATAGCACGCTGAACCCCGAGGAAACATCAACACAGCGCAGGGGTTTCTGTGAAGTCACAAGGCCCACGGAAGGGCGGTCGTTGGTCGCAAGGGCAGTACACTTAGAAGTGGCACCATATCCACCGAGAGCATCGGAGTCATTCATGAAAGTTATCCCAGGGTTGTCCCGTTCTGTTTTGGCGTGCGCCGTGATATGTGCGGCTGCCACAAGCGCGCCGGCGGCGTCCGCGCCCGAGATGCACGGCATCGCCATCGGCAACATGGACCGCTCGGTCAAGCCGGGTGAAGATTTTTATCTATACGCCAACGGCGCATGGATCAAGCGCACGGAGATTCCTCCAGATCGCGCCGGGGTGGGAATCTTTACGAAGCTTGAGGACCTCACCAATCAACGGACGGCCGAATTGATTGCAGAGATCGCCAAGTCCAACCCGCCGGCGGGCTCCGGCATGCGCAAGGTCGCTGACCTTTACAACTCGTACATGGATGAGGCCGCGATCGAGGCGAACGGAATGGCGCCTCTCCGGCCGCACCTGGACGCGATCGCTGGGATCCGGGACAAGCGCGAGTTGGCGCACGCCCTGGGTGAAACCCTGCGAGCCGACGTGGATGCGCTCAACAATACGAACTACCACACCGCGAATCTTTTTGGTTTATGGGTGGCACCGGGATTCAATGATTCGGATCATTACACGGCCTATCTGATGCAGGGTGGACTGCAACTTCCGGATCGCGAATATTACCTCTCCGACAGTGAGGCGATGCGCAAAATTCGCCCGCAGTATCAGACACACATTGCAGTCGCGCTCAAGCTGGCGGGATTCTCGGATGCGGACGCGCGCGCGGCTCGGATCCTGGAGCTCGAGCTCGCCATTGCGCAGTCCCACCGAAGTCTGGCGGATAACGAGAACATCCACAACGCGAACAATACCTGGACGCAGGCAGACTTTCCGGCGAAGGCTCCCGGCTTGGACTGGGCCGAGTATTTTCGTGGAGCCGGGCTCAGCCAGCAAGGCAGTTTTATTGTCTGGCAGCCGGAGGCCTTCAGGGGCGAGGCGGCTCTTGTGGCCTCCACGGCTCTGGACAGCTGGAAAGATTGGTTGGCGTTCCACTTGATCGAAGCGTATGCAGGAGTGCTGCCAAAGGTGTTCGCGGAAGAGAGCTTCGCCTTCTTCGGCCAAGTGCTTTCGGGCACACAACGGCAGCGTCCGCGATGGCAGCGTGGCGTGTTCGTGGTGGACGATTTGCTGGGCGACGCAGTCGGCCAAGTCTACGCGCAGCGCTATTTCTCGCCGGAAGCCAAGGCGCAAGCAGAGGCCATGGTGGCCAACCTGATTGCTGCGTTTCGCAAGCGCATCGAGGCTCTTTCGTGGATGGATCCTAAGACCAAGGCTGAAGCCGAGGCCAAGCTCTCAACCCTGTATGTGGGAATCGGCTATCCGGAATCCTGGCACGATTACTCCAACTTTGACGTCAAAGGGAACGATATTTTTGGCAACGTCTGGAGGGGAAACCTGTCTGAGTATCAGCGTCAGACCGGGCGCCTGGGCAAGCCGGTGGACCGCAAGGAATGGACGATGACGCCACAGACGGTGAATGCGGTGAATCTCCCGCTGCAAAACGCGCTCAGTTTTCCCGCGGCTATTTTGCAGCCGCCGTTCTTTGATCCTCTGGCCCCGGCGGCAGCCAATTACGGCGCAATCGGAACCGTCATCGGACACGAAATCAGCCACACGTTCGACTCGGAGGGCGCCGCCTTCGATTCGAAAGGGCGCGTACGGAACTGGTGGACTCCTGAGGACTCCAAGCATTTCGAGGCGGCGACAGCGCAACTCGCCGCGCAGTATGACACTTACAAGCCGTTTCCTGACTTGGCTCTGAACGGAAAACAGACGCTGTCGGAAAACATCGCCGACGTGGCCGGCATCGCGGCTGCCTATGACGGTTATATGGCTTCTCTCTCGGGCAAGACCGCGCCCGTGCACGATGGTTTCTCCGGTGAGCAGCAGTTCTTCATTGCCTTCAGCCAGAATTGGGGGGAGAAAGCGCGGGAGGCCGCGCTTCGCGAAGAAGTGCTAACCGATCCGCATGCTCCGGGAGAGTACCGCGCCGCCACGGTTCGCAATATCGATGCGTGGTACGGAGCTTTCAATGTGCGGGCGGGAGAGAAACTGTACCTCGCTCCCTCCGCCCGTGTGCGCATCTGGTAAGACAGGAGTCCTCCGCTCTGGGAAACTCCGGGCCGCGGTCAACTTCCGGCAGTCTGGGGACTTCCCTGCCGCCAAGAACCGTTCAACGTCCGAAATGCGCATTGTGACCCTAGTCACACGCGGTTGTGAGGTGGCGGATTGACGCCTTCAGCGCGCGGGGACTATCCTTGAAGTTGAAATTGAAATTCATTTTCAAAAT
Organism: Candidatus Sulfotelmatobacter sp.; assembly: GCA_049792875.1. Classification (GTDB taxonomy): domain Bacteria; phylum Acidobacteriota; class Terriglobia; order Terriglobales; family Acidobacteriaceae; genus Sulfotelmatobacter. Next base: position 16,751 of record JBARBI010000112.1, on the reverse strand, counting down.
CAAAGGCACCCGTTAAATGCTTCAGGCATTCATCATTACGCTCCGCGAAGGAGTTGAGGCCGCCCTGATTGTCGGCATTACCCTGGCCTACCTGACCAAAATCGGGCGTCAGGAGCTGCGCAAGACTGTATATGCGGCGCTGGCCGCCGCTTTCCTGGGTAGCATCGGCGTGGCAGTAGTCATTTCCCGCACCCACCTCAACGAAGACGTCTTTGAAGGCTGGATCATGCTGGTGGCCGCCTTCTTCGTCGTCACCATGGTTGTTTTCATGATGAAGACGGGGCGCAAGCTGAAGGGCGAAATCGAGGGCAAGGTTGGGCTGCTGGCAGGCAACGACGCGTGGGTGGGGCTGTTCGTTTTCATCTTTCTGATGGTGCTGCGCGAGGGTGCGGAGACCGTGCTGATCCTCTCTGCCGTGTCGCTGAACTCGACCGAGCTGATGAGTTTTCTGGGCACGCTTCTGGGCTTGCTGGCTGCGATTGCGTTTGGCGTGATGTTCGTCAAGGGCAGCGTGCGCATCAACCTGCAGAAGTTCTTCAAAGTCACGACGGCCATCATGTTCCTGGTGGCGGCGCAGTTGCTGATCTCCGGTCTGCACGAGCTTTCAGAAAGCGGCGTGATCGCCTCTTCCAAGCGGGAGATGGCGATCATTGGCCCGATCGTCAGCAATGACTGGTTCTTCTTTGTAACGGTCTTTGCGTTGGCGGCGCTGATGATTCTGTTCGAGGCCAAGCGGCGTGAACCGGTTTTGGCTGCTACCGCTTCCCCCGCGGAGCGTCGCAAAGCCGCGTGGAGCGCGCGCCGCGAACGCATGTGGATGATTTCCGTGCTTACTTTTTCGTTTGTGTTCATCGCACTGATCACGGCGGAATTTGTGTACGCTAAGAGCGTCAGCAATATTCCCGCCGGGACCGAGGTAGCGTTCACGAACGGACGGGTGAGTATTCCTCTGGCGCAGATCTCCGATGGTGACCTGCACCGCTTCCAGGCACACGAGAATGGAACGGCGATCCGATTCTGGCTCTATCAGAAGCCGGACGGCAAAATCGCAACCGTGTTTGACGCGTGTCAGATTTGCGGCTCGGTCGGCTTTTACAAGAGCGGAAATGGAGTTGTCTGCAAAAATTGCGCGGCACCGATCAATCCCCAGTCGGTGGGAACCGCGGGCGGGTGCAATCCGGTGCCGCTGAAGGCTTCGCAGACGACGGACGCAGTGATTATCGAGGAGGCGGACGTTGCGGCTGGTGGTCGCATGTTCGCACAACAGTAAGCGATGTTCGTCCGGCTCGTATACGAATCCTTCCGGCGCCAGAAGCGGCGCAAGTTGCTCGCCGGGGCGGCCATCACCCTGGGCGTGACCGTGGCGACCGCGATGATAGCCGTGGCCACCGACATCGGCGACAAGATCAACCGCGAACTCCGCACCATTGGCGCCAACCTGGTCGTGACCCCGCAGGAAGACTCGCTTGATGTGGAAATTGGTGGGGTCAATCTCAAGCCTCCGACCGACGGCGCGTTTCTCAACGAAGCGGACCTGCCCAAGATCAAGGGGATTTTCTGGCATAACAACATTACCGGTTTCTCTCCCATGCTTCCGGTCAACGTGGCGATCGAGCACGACGGGAAGCGACTGGACGTGACGCTGCTCGGAACCTATTTTGCCAAGCAAATTTCCTTCGGCAAGGAAGACTTTACTACCGGCGTGCGCTCGACTCATCCCTGGTGGAAAGTTTCCGGTGCGTGGCCAGAGGATCAGTCTCGGGACATTTTGCTCGGCGAGCGACTGGCAAGCCGGTTGAGCGAGAAGTCCGGAGACGAGCTCACGCTCGCAGACCACCGACTGCGGGTTAGCGGGATTCTCTCGACCGGTGGGGCGGAAGACGATGAGGTCGTGGCGCCCATTGCGCTGGCGCAAGAGATTCTGGGCAGGCCAGGGGCGGTTCGGCGCGTGTATGTCAGTGCGTTGACCAAGCCGGAAGATGCTTTCGCCCGCCGAGATCCGAAGAGCTTGTCTGGCGCGATTTACGACCGCTGGTATTGCACACCGTATCCGCAGGCCATTGCGTTTCAGTTGGCGGAGGCGATTCCCCACTCCCACGCCGAGCAGATCCGGCAAGTGTCACAAAACGAAGGCGCAGTTCTCACCCGTATCGAAGGGCTCATCTTCCTGATTACGCTGGCGGCGTTGTTTGCGTCAGCGCTGGCGGTTTCAGCGGCCATGGCTACGGCGATCTTCGAGCGCCGAACCGAGGTGGGGCTGATGAAGGCGCTAGGAGCGGGAAAGATCGCCGTGGCCACAGTATTTTTTGCGGAAGCCACACTTTTGGCCTTGATTGGCGGCCTCGTCGGCTTCGTCATGGGCGCTTTCCTAGCTCTCCAGATTGGGCATTCCATCTTCAACTCCGACATTCTGATTTCCCCTGTTTTGTTTCCGGTGATTCTGGCCATTGCGGTGATTGTCACCTTCGCGGGCAGCGCAGCAGCGATCCGGCGGGCGGTAACGATGGATCCGGTGTTCGCGTTGCGGGGTGAACTGTGAGCGCACCCACGTCGCACTCCGCGCGGGATCTCGCGGCCAACCGAGCCCATGGTCCGCACACTTCCATGTTCCTGCGCATGTTGGTGCGGGCGGCGGTTCTGCGGCGGGGACGCGCGGCTTCCGCACTGTTTGCCATGGTGGTGGCGGCGGCGGTGGCCACGGCCATGCTGAATCTCTACGTAGACGTGCAGGCGAAACTGCGACGGGAATTCCGCAACTACGGCGCGAACATCATCGTGGTCGGGAGAGACGGTGCTTCCCTGCCCCCGGACGCGCTGTCTCGCGTAGATTCGGTGCTTGCGGGACGTGGCATCGCGGCGCCGTTCGCGCTGGTCGTAGCGCGCACGAGTGATGGACAGCCGATTGTTGTAGCCGGTACGGACCTTGAACGCGTGCGGCAGTTGGATAAGTGGTGGTCGGTGAGTGCCTGGCCATCGGAAATCCGCATTTCTCGCGCAGAAAGCGCGCGAGAAATGGGGCGCCCGGCGTTGATTGGAGTTCGAGCGCAGGCATCAGTTGCGCCGAAGAATCAGACCTTTGATCTCAGCTTCCAGGGGCGGACGCTGCACCTGATTCCGGCTGGTACGGTGCAGACGGGCGCGGCCGAGGATAGCCGCATTTATGTTTCGCTGACTGATTTCGTGGCGTGGACGGGAGTGCAGCCGTCGACGATTGAAGTTGCGGCCAGCGGGTCTCCCGAGGAAGTTTCGAGCATTATGCAGCAACTGACGCAGGCGATTCCGACTGGGGATGTTCGTCCGGTACGGCAGATCATGGAAGGCGAGGCGCGCGTGCTGGGCAAGACTCGTGCCACGCTTCTGGCCGCGGCCGCGCTGATCATCCTGACCGCGGCCCTGTGCGTGCTCTCGACGCTGATGGGATGGGTATTCGACCGGCGGCGCGATTTCGCCATCATGAAAGCCCTGGGCGCCTCAGGGCGGTTGCTCAACGGATTCTTCGCCGCAGAAGCCGCGGTGCTCGGCGCGACGGGCGCTCTGATCGGCTTTCTAGTGGGCATCGGCATTGCGGCCTGGATCGGCCGGGTTAACTTTCACGCTCCCGTGGTCCCGCGTTTCAGTGTTCTGCCAGTGGTTCTGGCTGGTAGCATGGCTGTGACTTTGTTGTCGGCGATTCTCCCGATCTCGCTGCTGCGCCGGGTGCAGCCCGCGGTGATTCTGAGGGGAGAGTGAAATGATTGAGATCAAGGATGTCACCAAGCTCTACCCCGCCAAGGAAGCGGGCAACGGGAAAGGATCGACGAAGGACAGCGGTTCCGGCTCGATTCACGCTCTCGACCACATCTCCCTGCACGTCTCGCAGGGGGAATGGCTTTCGATCATGGGGCCGTCAGGCTCGGGCAAGTCGACGCTGGTCAATCTGATTGGCTGCCTCGATCAGCCGTCCTCGGGCGAAATCTGGCTTGACGGCCAGAATGTGGCCGGGATTTCCCCCGCCGAACTGAACCGGGTTCGGGCGGAAAAAATCGGATTCATCTTTCAGCAGTTCCACCTGATTCCCTTCCTTACGGCCGTGGAAAACGTCATGCTCGCACAGTACTTTCACAGCATGACCGACGAAAAGGAAGCGATCGAAGCGCTCACCCGCGTGGGCCTCGGAGATCGTGCTCATCACGTGCCATCGCAGATGTCGGGCGGGGAGCAGCAACGAGTGTGCATTGCCCGCGCCCTCATCAATGATCCGCGAATCATTCTCGCGGACGAACCCACTGGGAACCTCGATGCCGTGAACGAAGAAATCGTGCTGCGGCTCCTTCGCGAGTTTCACCAGCAGGGACGCACCATCGTGATGGTGACGCACGATCCAGTGGTGGCGCGCCTGGCCGACCGGCGCATCGAGCTACATCACGGCAAGATCGCGTCCCAGGAAATTTTCTCCCTGGCCGACGAGGAACAACTCGATGAGGTTCTGGAAGAACTCTGGGTTCTCGCAGAACACGGAGAGATCGCCGAAGTCGAGCGCATGGAAGTGCACGGTGCCCTGCCGGTCAGCCTGGCGATTGAAAAGATGATCGAGATGGGGCTCGTCGTTTCCGCGCCGCACCCGCCCCAAGCGCATGATCACAAGCCATTCGTGAATCCCTGCCATGAAGCCCTGAAGCCGGTAGCTGCCTCCACGGGCGACGGCACGCTGATTGTCGAGCTCACCCCGCGCGGGCGCGAACGCGCCGGCAGCATTATCCGGCGGCATCGTCTGGCCGAGCGGCTTTTCACCGATAGTCTGGCGATGGACAGTGAGACCGAGATCGAGCAGCAGGCCTGCAAATTCGAGCATATTCTATCTCCGGAAGCGACGGACAAGATCTGCACGTTTCTCGGTCATCCGAGAACTTGCCCGCACGGCGCCCCGATTCCTCCAGGACCGTGTTGCTCGGAACATGCGATCGCCAAGCCAAGAGAAACTGTAAGCCCCGGTCACAAGTTCAGTCGGGATGAGATGAATGAGCGCTGAGCAGAGCGCAGGCGTCCGCAGTGCGCGACGGCGTCCCACCATCGGCGTATTCGATTCCGGCTTCGGCGGCCTTACCGTCCTTAAAGCGTTACTTGAACTTATTCCAGGGGCGGACTACGCCTACTTTGGCGATACGGCCCGCCTGCCCTACGGGTCCAAGTCGGTCGAAACGGTAGCGCGCTATGCCGTGGAAGCGGCGCACTATCTCGAATCTCACAGCGCCCAGATGCTGGTGATCGCGTGCAACACGGCCACCGCGCTGGCGCTGGAGCAAATTACCGCGGCAGCGCATGTTCCGGTGGTCGGAGTAATTGAACCCGGAGCTGGGGCCGCTGCCGCCACTACGAAGAATCAGAAGATTGTCGTTATTGGGACGGAGGCCACGGTCAGCAGCCATGCCTATCGCAAGGCTCTCGAAACCCGCGGCTTGCAGGCTCGCGAAAAGGCCTGCCCTCTGCTGGTACCACTGGTTGAGGAAGGATGGGTGGAACATTCGGTCACCGAGCAGGTTGCGCGCATTTATTTGAGCGAAGCTTTCGCTGACGGATTTTGCGACGCCGACACGTTGGTTTTAGGATGCACACACTATCCTTTGCTAAAGCCCCTGCTGCATAGGGTGACGCCCGGTCACGTGAGCATCGTGGATTCCGCCGAATCGACCGCTCGCGCCGTTGCTTCCCAACTGCAGCAGCTTGTGCCCGAGACGGAGAACACAGAAGAGCGCCGTGTGCTTCCGCGACTTAAGTTCTTCGCGACCGATTCGGTCGAGAAGTTCCGGCGGCTGGGACAGCGGTTTCTCGGCCATCCGATTGAGGACGTGCAGCACGTTGATTTGAAAGAATAGTGCCCGACGAATCGACACAGGTAGCGACAGCCGCCTCGGCTGTCCGGCCAGAGCGAAGCTCGGCCGCCCGGGTAGGTGGTTGCTTTTGCCAATCCCACACACCCGCCAATTCCCCGCAAGAATCGGATAGCGTTCCCGCGATCGAGGGAATTACTGTGTCTTTCCATGAGTGATCCCAATCCAATCACATATCCCGGCAGTCGCGATTACCAGCATCGCTGGGATGACAACCAACCCATGCACGCACTCGACAATGTCATCTGGCAGGCGCTCACCACGCGGCAAGCGCACTTTGCAGAGAGCTTCGACCAGGCCCGTCGTTTCTTTCGGGAGGTCACTTCTCTTACGGCGTTTGCCGAGCCGAGCCCTGAGGGCTATGCGTCCGTCGCCAGCCTGGTGGGTGCGGGCGGCACGGCCGCATTGTTTCTCGACAGCCCATACGAACCCCGACCCGGCTGGGACCTGATTGGTGGCGCACCGCTGCGGCAGATGGTCTGCGAAAACGGCGGCGCGCCGCAAGATCGATCGAGTCTTGCGGAGATCGTCCGTCTGGGTCCGCAGGACTCCCCTGAAATGCTGGAACTCACTGCCTTGACCAAGCCGGGACCGTTCGGGCGTCGCACTCACGAACTGGGTACTTACCTGGGCATTCGCCGCGAGGGAAAGCTGGTAGCCATGGCAGGCGAGCGTCTCAAGGTTCCCGGCTACACGGAAGTCAGCGCCGTGTGCACGCACCCGGAGCACACCGGCACAGGCTATGCCCGGATCCTCATGACAGAGATCATGCAGGGTATCCGCGAGCGCGGAGAAACGCCATTCCTCCACGTCAGGCTCGATCATGTACGCGCGGTGGAAATATACGAACGCTTGGGATTTCGGACCAGGGGAATATGGCACTACGCCGTGCTGCGGAAGATGAGTGAGTAGCGCCGGGTGTCGCGAGAGCCTGCCCTGAGCTTGTCGAAGGCGCGTCTCGCCCTCGGATTCAGATCTCAGTAGAGGTGGAAGTCCACTTCGACGGCGATCTCCACCCGCACCGGGTGACCATCTTTCATCGCGGGCTCGAATTTCCAGTTCTTAACGGCCTCGATGGCTTTTTCGTCGAGGCCCATGCCCAGACTGCTCAGCACGCGGATATTGGTCGGACGGCCATCGACACCCACGATCATGCCGAGGGTGCAGACGCCCTGGTACTTGGCCTTGCGCGCCTCTTCGGAAAATTCCGGATCGGGCTTGTAAATCGGCCGTGGCGGACTGACTCCGCCGCCCACGTGGAACACTCCTCCACCGGTACCTCCGCCTTCGCCAGGGCCAAAGCCGGGCCCCTTGCCCGATCCCACACCGCCGCCACTGCCCGAACCGATCCCGCTGCCGGAACCCGTGCCGTTCGAAGGCAGGATCGCGTGCGACATGGGGTCGCCCAGGTTCGGCATGTTATTTGAAGCCAGTTGCACTTCCGGAGGAATCACAATCGTGGGTTCGACCGCCAGCTTGGGATTCAGGTTCCGAATGACCGCCGCAGGAGGCGTAATCTGCTGCATCGAGAACTTGGGCAGTCTGCCCTTGCTGGCCTGCAATACGTCGCGATCGCCGCCGCCGCCACCCCCACCCACCTGCGTTTTCGAGGGTTTCAGGGCCGGGATATCCTCGGGATCAACCAGAGTGACGGTCACCTTCTGGGGCGGGGCCGCATTCACCACGTGGCGTCCCACCATGTAGCCAGCAACCACAATTCCCACGATGAGAATATGCACGCCCGTCGAACCCAAAGCTCCGTTCTTCTTGTAGTTGTAGAAGCCCCAGATATCCTTGACCGGTTCAGGCTTTGATTCGAGTACGAGAGGCGGGAGTTTCTTGGGGAAGAAGAATTCGTCCAATCCACGGAACAGAGACTTGTAGAGGGGCTCTTCAAAAACCTTGTCGGCAATGAGCAGGTTCAGCTCGGGCTCGCTGCCGGGGCCGTTCGAGTTGATTGGTTCGGATCCCATATTTCTGGTGGACGTCCTCGCTACTTGGTGTGGAAAACCTTGTCTACCCTACAGGCAATGCCCCTCCATACACAGATGAGCGCCACCCCTGGCAAGTTGCTTCAATTTCAGCCCGATTTTGCAAGTGAGGTACCCGTCAGGCCGCCCCACGCATACATCAGGCCAGATTATATCCGCTTCCTGAAATTGTACCTCTACTCGGCCCATTTCGACACTGCATTTCGGTGCGCTCGGCAACTCTCGAAAAGACATGTCCTTCCTACGCGCCGACGCACCCGCGTTTCCCGCAAAAATCATGCGACCGTTCCTTCGCAGAGAAAAAACAGTAAACCACCAGGACACCAAGTATGACGAACGCTATGGCGCAAAGCGTTTCCTTCGTGCGACTTCGTGACCTTCGTGGCAAAGGTCGTCGAAGCTGGTACCCACTCGGCTGCCTGCATGGACGTTCCCTGCCTCGCTCCCTATAATGAAAAGATTCAATCATTTGGGAGACGCGACTGAGTGCCGTCCGAACTGAAAGCAACCATCAACCTGCCGAAAACCGCCTTCCCCATGAAGGCCAACCTGCCCCAGAACGAGCCCAAAATGCTGGAACGCTGGGAGCAGATGGGCCTCTACGAGCGCATCCGCCAGGCCCGGAAAGGTGCTCCCCGCTACATCCTGCACGACGGGCCTCCCTACACCAGCGGGCCCATCCACATGGGCACGGCTATGAATAAGTGCCTGAAGGATTTCATCGTCAAGTCGAAGACCATGGCTGGGTTTGACGCCCCATATGTCCCCGGATGGGACTGCCATGGCCTGCCCATCGAGATCAAGGTCGACAAGGAACTGGGCGGCAAGAAGTTGCAGATGAAGGCGACCGACGTGCGCGCGGCGTGCCGCAAATACGCGCAAAAGTTTCTCGACCTGCAGCGCACCCAGTTCAAACGCATCGGTGTTTTCGGACGTTTTGACCGCCCCTATGCCACGATGACGCCGCAGTATGAATCGGTCGTGCTTTCGACTTTCTTTTCCTTTTACGAAAATGGATTCGTGTACAAGGGGCTGCGCGCAGTTTACTGGTGCATGCACGACGAGACCGCGCTGGCCGAAGCTGAAGTCGAATACGAAAACCACACCAGCACGACCGTATGGGTGAAATATGGCTTGCTGGACGACCCTGCGAAGATCGACCCTGCGCTCGCGGGCAAGAAAGTCTCCACCATCATCTGGACCACCACTCCGTGGACGCTTCCGGCGTCGATGGCCGTGGCCTTTCATCCCGATGAAGAGTACGTTGCGCTTCAATCGGGCGGAGAAGTGTACATCGTCGCGACGAAGCTGGCGGCGGATGTGGCAGCGAAATGCAATCTGGCCGACCCCAAGCCTTTGGCGCTCTTTCCCGGCCGCAAGATGGAGCGGCTGAACTTCCAGCATCCGTTTCTCGATCGCAAGATTCTCGGCGTGCTGGCGGACTACGTCACCATGGACACCGGCACCGGCGTCGTCCACACCGCTCCCTCGCACGGCGCCGAGGACTTCATCACCGGCATGAAATATGGGCTTGATGCCACGAGCAACGTGGACGAAAAGGGCGTCCTGCGCAACGGCCTGCCGGAGTACACAGGCAAGCGCGTGTGGGAGGCGAATCAACCGATCGTTGATCTGGTGCGGAGTCGCGGCGCCCTGCTGCACACGGAAAAGACCGTGCACTCGTATCCCCACTGCTGGCGCTGCCATAATCCGGTGATCTTCCGGGCCACAGAACAGTGGTTCATCTCGATGGAAACGCCCATGCCCGGCGGGGCCGGGAAGAACGACACGCTGCGTACCCGTACGCTCGAAGAAATCAAAAAGGTCAAATGGGATCCGGCGTGGGGCGAGGAGCGTCTGTCGAACATGATCCGGACGCGGCCCGACTGGTGCATCTCGCGCCAGCGCGTTTGGGGAGTGCCCATCGCTGTATTCCTGTGCGAGGGCTGCGGCAAGCCGCTCAATGATCCCGCCATCAACCGTGAAGTCGTGGAACGGTTCGCGCGCTCCGGAGCCGACGCGTGGTTCATGCCGGAATCCGACTCGATTCTTCCCGCGGGAACGAAGTGTCCGCACTGCAGTAGCATGAAGTTCGAGAAGGAAACCGATATCTTCGACGTGTGGCTGGAATCGGGTGCAAGTTATCTCGCTCTAGTGGACGACGAACCCGACTATCCCTGGCCCTCCGATCTTTACCTGGAAGGCGGCGATCAGTACCGCGGGTGGTTTCAGTCTTCCCTGCTCTGCGCCATGGGCACGCATGCCAGTCCGCCGTACAAAGGCGTAGTCACGCCGGGCTGGACGCTCGACGAAAAAGGCCAGGCCATGTCGAAGTCGCGCGGCAACGACGTGGACCCGGTCGACATCTCGAACCGCCTCGGCGGAGAGATCGTGCGGCTATGGGTGGCGTCGGTCGATTTCCGTGAAGACGTCGTGGGTTCGGAAGCGCTGATGCTGCGCGTGGCGGAGAACTATCGGGAGATTCGCAACAAGCTGTTCAAGAACGCGCTTGGGAACCTGTTCGATTTCGATCCGGCGACGAACGCGGTTCCGTTCGACAAGATGGACGCACTGGACCAATACATGCTCCGCCAGACCTGGGCTCTGGTCGGTGACGTTCGGAAATGGTACGACGATTTTGGGTTCCACAGGATCTACCAAGCCGTAATTCATTTCTGCGTGGTCGACCTGAGCGCCTTCTACTTCGATATCATTAAGGACCGTCTCTACACCTACGCTCCTAATTCTGTGGGGCGCCGCTCCGCGCAGACCGCGGTCTGGCGCATCTGCGAAGCAATGTCGCGGCTGCTGGCGCCGATCTTGACCTTCACTTGCGAGGAAGTTTGGCAGCACTTACCGAAGACCTCCGGTCGCCCCGACAGCGTGCACCTCGCACTTTTCCCGGATGTTGCCGACGTTTTCGGGAACGAGTCAGTTTCCGAGAGTGATCCCCAGCTAACGCAAGACTGGGCCACTCTGCTCGGCGCGCGGGAGCAAGTTATGAAAGCGCTGGAAGCGGAACGGACCAGCAAGGAAATCGGCAAGAGCCTCGAAGCGCAGCTCATCATCACCGCGGCTGATCCTACATACTCGGTCCTGAAACGGTACGCCGACCAGCTTCGCTATCTCTTCATCGTTTCCGCCGTCGCGCTCGTGCAAGGTTCCGGCAACGGCACCAGCGGCGTACACGTCGAGGTCAAAAAGGCTGACGGAGCCAAGTGCGACCGCTGCTGGAACTACTCCCCGCATGTTGGCGAAGACAAGACACATCCCACAGTCTGCGAGCGTTGTGGCGCGGTGTTGAAGGAGCTAGAGTCTCTAAGCTGATCTTCTTTGCGAACTCTGCGGCCTTTCTTCGCGAACTTCGCGGTTAAGTGCTTTTGAGGCATAACCGCAGATCGCTGAGAAGGCTGGCGGAGAGCGTGAAGAGACCGCTTACAATTACATTCTGAATGTCCTTTTACCGCGCCCGCATCGTTCATTTTTTTCTGGCTCTGCTGGTCGTCCTGCTCGACCGGTGGACGAAGCGCCTGGTTGCCGCTCACATCGCGATGTACACCCACATCCAGATTATTCCCGGCTTGTTCCGGCTCACGCATACGGAGAATACCGGCGCCGCATTCAGCCTGTTTGCCGACTCGCCATCGCACTGGAAAACGGCACTGCTGATCGGGTTCTCGGTGGTCGCGATGGGGATCGTCTCGGTGCTGTTATGGAAGCAGTCGCAGGCGTTGACGATCACCGGAATCGCTCTCTCTCTGATTCTGGGAGGCGCAGTGGGAAATCTTTGGGATCGCGTCGCCAGCGGCCGTGTGGTCGACTTCTTGCTTTTCTACGTTCAGCAGTATCAGTGGCCGGTCTTCAATCTTGCGGATAGCGCCATCGTAATCGGCGCAGGATTGCTGGTCGTCGAAATCCTGTTTCACAAGGCGCCGACAGACGAAAACTCGGTGGTTTGAGAGCGTCGAGGGCTCCGTAGCGCTTAAACACTTTGCTGAAAAGCTCGCTTTTGGGTGGCGCAGCGCTTTTAGCGCGGGGAAAGACCCTTCTTCATCAATCAGGGCTTTAGCCCCTGCCTACGCAAATTCAGCGACCCAAATCAACCACGTAAATCCGTGTGAATCTGTGGCGACGACATTCCTACGGCGCGCCGTAAAGCTGTCTGTACACGCTGGCATTGCGCAGGATGGCCTGCACGTACTCACGGGTTTCGGTGAATGGGATTGACTCCACGAACTCGGGCGCATCGCGATATTTGCCCTGTCCCAGCCATTCCTCGACGCGATCCGAGCCCGCGTTATAAGCGGCCAGCGCATACTCGAACTGCCCGCCAAACTTGTCGACCATTCCCCGGAAATAGCGCGTGCCCAGTTGCAGATTGACCGTCGGGGTATAGAGCTGGGACGGGCTGTAGCGCTTCAGTTGCTCCTGGTGGGCAACCGCCTTGCCGGTCTTCGGCAGCAGCTGCATGAGGCCAACGGCGTTGGCGCGTGAAACCGCGAGCGGATTGAACTCCGATTCCTGCCGGATCAGCGACGCCACGAGATAAGGTTCGAGCCCATTCGCGACCGAGAATTTCTTCAAGTCGGACCAGTAGGGCCGTGGAAACAGTGCTTCCCAGTACACCCGCGGCAAAGTCGGTATGTCGACCGCGAAATAACTGGGAACGGAATGTTTCATCACTTCAATCGCGCGATCGTAGCGTCCCGTGTCAATGTAGAGCTGTGCCGTTTCCGAGGGGCCCCAGTTCCCACCATCGGCGGTGGCCGCCGTCTGCAATTCACGCACCGCAAAATCAATCAGGCCGCCGTTGCCCAGCAACTCCGCCTTCTGCAAGTGGAGGTCGTCCGCCGGTGGTTCCGACAACGTCACTCGCTCGCCATGCTCGAGCGGGGGAATGTGTTCGAGTTGCGGGTACGGCCCCGGCGGGTCGGCTGCTGCCGGAAGCTTCTGCAAGCGCTGCCGTCCCAATTCCGCATAGTAATAGTTGCGGAAGCGGTCCGACAGTTTCTGGTAATAGGCGCGGGCCATGCCGATCTGATTGTCCTCTTCGGCCAGCCGCGCTCGCCAATACAGAGCCGCGGAGGTCTCGTTTGCCCCGGGATACATCGCGATCTGTTCGTCGAATTCCTTTTTCGCTTCGTCGTTTCGGCCAAAACGCAGCGTGAGCCAAGCCGCCTTCCAATGTGCGTACGAGGCGCGCGAACCGTTGGGAAATCGCTGCTGCAACTCGCGAAAGGCGTCGAGTGCCTGGTCATACTCGTGGTGCACCAGATGCAAGTTCCCTGTTGAGAGCAGAGCCAGCTCCAGCCATGGGCTGGTGGGATCGGCTTGCCGCAGTTCGCTTACGGTACGGTAAAACGTTTCATTCTCATCCGACGCCCAGGCAACCTCGCCTAGAATGTAGAGCCGCTGCGCATTTTGCTCGTCAGTTGCGCCCGCCAGCGTGGTCAACTCTGCCTTGGCCTCGCGGTTTCGTCCACTCTTGTGCAGCGCGTCGGCGAGCGCAAGCTCGGCTGCCGGGCGCGTCTCCGCGTTAGCATGGATCGCCAGATCGCGATATTCCTCCGCCGCGTCGTTGTAACGCCTCGCCTTCATCAGCAGATCGGCGCGCGTCTTGCGCATTGCCGGCGTTGCGGGTGGCGCCGACGGAAGTCTTTTCAACTCCGCGTACGCCGAGTCAGCCTCCGCGGCGGTTGGCATGTTGTAGTAGACATTCTCCAGGGCGTCGGCTGCTTTCGCGGTCTGGCCCAGAACCGCATAGGCCCTCCCTACCGCGAACTCGATGTCGGATCGGGCGGGCAGGCGATCTTTGCCCAGAAGTTCGGCGGCTTCGGCCGCTCGTCCTTCGGCCAGCAGCGCAGTGGCATAACTCAGGTGTGCATCCCGAACCAACAATGAATCCGGATACGTACTGCTGAAGTTGGCCAACGTCGCCAGACCTTCGGCCTGATGCCCGGTTTGCAGGTAGCAGGTTCCCAGGTAGTAGGCAACGTAGTCACCCAGGTCGCCGGCCAGCGGCTTGGCGCGGTTCAAAGGATCAACGGCCTTGGGACAATCGTGGTCGAGGACGTGTGCGTATCCCACCACCAGCCACGCCAGCGCTCCGGCATCCTCTTTGGAGTGGGCGCGCGCATAGGCTTCCACCCCGGCGTAACCGGCGGGTGAACGATCCTGAATCAATTGCTGCGCCATGGGGCGCAACGTTGCGGACGCAACGAACGCTTCCCGGATCCGCTGCACGCGCGGAGACATTGGCCTCTTTTTCCTCTTCACTGTGGAGGAATGCGTTCCCGCGGTGGTTGTTTTCTTGGTGGAACTCTTTCCTGCCGAGGGCTGTTTTGCCGGAACGGAAGATTTCGCCTGCGCCGATTTGGGCCCAGGTGGCTTCGCCGGAGCGGGCTGATCCTGTGCGGACTTGTCGGGCGCCGGTGCTACTGCGCCTGCCTGTTTGGAAGTATCGGAAGCCGCGGGAGGCGAATCCTGCTGCGGAAGCGCCCATGCCGGACGTCCGTCGCTCAGGAGCGCGCACAGCACGCCCAGCGCGAGCACCCACCACCACTTGAGACCCACTCGAACCACCTTCTTATTTTCGCGCGGAGACGCGAACGCCAGAACCTGTCCTGGGATTTCTGTGCGGAGACCCTATTTGCGGAAGCTCGCGCCCATGACCGATGTGTCATCTTCGGCCAGGCTGCGCACGACTTCTTTCTGAAAGTAGTCGCCGCTGGCCGCCGCCGTATTGCCGTAGCGCTTTTGAAACGTGGAGCGGCTTTTTTCTACGTCTTCTTTCAGGCGATCATAGAGATCCTTATTTCGCCGCCCCTCTGCCACCTTCGCCTGGTTGTAGAGCTTGATCTCATCCACCAGCAGGCGTGCAAAGCGCTGTGCCTTGCGGTGAGTGTCGGCGTCTTCCGGCGGCATGCCGGCAAACGGGTCGGCGGCTGCAGCGGGCGCGGATGCTGCGGCGCCTGCCGATGCCGCATGCGCCGCCACTTCGACCACTTCGGCCGCGGGCTCGGGTTCGGGCACCGCCATCGGCGCCCTATGTTTCGGAGTGTGACCCGCAAAGGGATCCGGAAACGAACTGACGGTCTGCACCGGGGCCGCGACTGGCGGTCGCTCCATGCTGGGCGTCGCATCGCTGCCGTCTCTCTGCGCTTGTTTGCGTAACGAGGCCACTTCCAGCCAGGCGCTCGTCGCCATCACCAGCACTTCCAGCGAAGGCCCGTCCAGCACGCCCACGACGCCGCCGTCGGCATAGAGCAGCGCCGCCACTTTATCTTTGAGAACCAGCGGCAGCACCAGGATCTGCTCATTCTCCGGTCCGCCAAACTGCTCTACGAACCGCGGGTCCATCTCAGCAATGTTCGCCGGCGTCACGATGCGATTCTGATAGGCGTGGGCCGCCGGACCGGCGGTCATATCCAGAGGAAAATCCTTGACCGCGTCATCCCCGCCCAAGCCGCGCCCCTGCCACCCAGTGGCCGTTCCGGCTTTCACCACAAACAGCGCGATACGCGAGCCATACGCACTGCCAGCATCGAGCAACGCCCGCAGAATTTCTTTCTGCGTGGTCCCACTATGGATGGTGGCAACGGCCTGCACGAGATTGCCTTGAACCGGGCTTCCCGCTCCCGCTTCTGCGCTTACCGCCGGCGCGACCACCGGAAGTTCTGCCATGACGCGCTCGACCAACTCCGCCTGCAACTTCGGAAGTTGGCGCTCGAACACATGCGCCACCGCACGCTCGACGATCTGCTGGAGTTCCTTGCTGTCCGCCATTCTCAGAGAACCGTTTCCAACACCCGAATCTTGCAACGCCACCGCACGCCCGAAATCAGTGTCCTAACTGCTGATTATACGGCACTTGTAGGCTGGCAGCAGAGTACTTCGGTACCTGTTCGTCCGCGGCAAGCCCGCCTCTTTCAGACTCTATCGCAAACCTTTCTTGCCGCCTACGGCAAAGCCATTGGGCAAAGCAGTGGGTTACCAAGTAGAATAACAGTTTCGATTCTGGGGATTACGTCTGGTTGGGCGTTACCTCGTTCGAATCAACGCAAAATACTGCATCGCCAAGCGAATGGGAGCCATCCAAAACAAAGTAGTCGGACCAGTTAGCGAAGAGTTGACGCTCGTCCAGGCGGCCAAGCGGGGCGACGACTCTGCGTTTGAAGAACTGGTGCGGCGGTACGACCGCAACGTTTTCCGGATCGCGCAGCACATCACGCAAAACCGCGAGGACGCGGAAGACGTGGTGCAGGAAGCGTTCCTGAAGGCGTACGGCAACCTGGCTCGATTTCAGGAGCAGTCGAAGTTTTATACCTGGCTGGTGCGCATCGCCGTCAACGAAGCGTTGATGAAGCTGCGCCGCCGCAAACCGGAACGCACGGTTTCGCTGGACGAAGACATCAAGACGGAAGACGATTCCCTGCCGCGCGAGATCGCGGACTGGAGTCCGAATCCGGAACAGCAATCTACGCAAGCCGAATTACGTGAGATTTTGAGCAAGACCATCCAGGGGCTGCCCCCGGGCTTCCGGACGGTGTTTGTATTAAGGGACGTGGAAGGACTCTCGACCGAAGAGACCGCAGCTGCTCTCGAATTGAGCGTGCCCGCGGTAAAATCGCGGTTGTTGCGGGCTCGCCTGCAACTGCGCGAACGGTTGGGACGCTACTTCCAGAAACGCGAGAGTGGAGATGGCAACCCGTGAAATGCTCTGAATTTTTGCACGAGCTGACCGGATATTTGGACGGCGTGCTCGACGAGAAAACGAAGGCCGAGTTGGAGAACCATCTTTCCTGGTGCCACAACTGCTACGTGGTCTGCGACACAACCACGAAGACCATCGAGTTTTACCGCGACTCGCAACTCTACGAACTGCCCGAAGACC
>JBARBI010000111.1:0-45394 GCA_049792875.1 Candidatus Sulfotelmatobacter sp. | reverse complement strand
GGACAGGAGATGCCTGACGAACCACCGTTGTTATTGGAAGAGCACGCCGACAGGAGCGCCAATGACACTAGCAAGACAGCCAGGATTGCCACACGGCTCGATCGATTACCTAAGGCCAGCTTCAGGTCGGAATTGATTCGAAAAGACACAACTGCCTCCACGCCAACGGGGTATTTGGGCACTCCGCCATCTTTAACACGGATGGAGAACGGAAGTTCCGCGGCACTGATCTTTGATCTTTCCCCGCGCACGCTGGAAATGCAAGGATCGTTACAAAAGTTGACAAGAGCGCGTCGCCGCTGTGGGCATGCTTCAACCCTCCGATACTTCGATCTTTCCCGGCGTCTCTGCGCTTCGTTGCGACTTGACTCTTGATTTCAGCCACGCCATCCCGCGAAACGCCAGCAGCACTGCCAGCACGAAGGCGTATTCCAGCGGCTTCTTCAAGTCTGCTTTCACCAGCCAGAGGTAGTGAATCACGCCGGCGGTGGCGCTGAAATAAATCAGGCGATGCAGGGCCTGCCAGCGCTTGCCCATTTTCCGGATGGCCCACTTGGTTGAGGTCAGAGCGAGAGGAATCATCAGGGCAAAGGCGGTCATGCCGGCGGTGATGAACTTGCGCTTGGCGATGTCGGCCAGCATTTCGTGGACGGCAAAAAACTTGTCGAGCCAGACATAGGTCATCAGGTGCAGCGTGCCGTAGAAGAAGGCGAAGAGGCCGAGCATCCGGCGCAGGCCGATCAGCCAGTATTGGCGGGTGAGTTTGCGCAGGGGAGTGATGGACAACGTGATCAGCAGGAATGTCAGCGTGCAATCGCCGGTGAAGTGGGTGATCTTTTCAATGGGATTGGCGCCGAGCTGGGCGTGCAAGCCTCTCCAGACGAGGTTGGCCAGCGGTGCGAGGCACGCCAGGAAAATCACGGGTTTGAGGTAGCGGAGCATGTGGGAAAAAGTGTTTGTGGTAGGTGCCTCAGGGGCTAAAGCCCGTATCGATCCTGCTCAATTACGCGGCGCTGAAGGCGCCGCTCTTCCACGTTGCAGCATGCGATCCCCGTTGTAGAGCATGCGATTCCGCTCTTCACGTTCTGTGTGAGCGCGGCAGGGCTGAAAGCCGTGCCCTTTCCCAGGTCACCGTAGCCTAAAAATTCTTTTTCAGATCCATTCCACTGTAGAGGCTGGCGACCTGATCGTAGCCATTAAACATTAAGGTCGGGCGCTTGAGGAATTCTCCGAGCCGGCGTTCCTTGGCCTGACTCCAGCGGGGATGGTCCACAGTTGGATTCACGTTGGAATAGAAACCGTATTCCATGGGTGCGGAAATATTCCAGGTATTCAGCGGCTGCTTGTCGGTGAAGCGGATTTTCACAATCGCTTTCGCGCTCTTGAAGCCGTACTTCCAGGGCACGACGATGCGGAGTGGTGCGCCATCCTGATTGGGGAGGTCCTCGCCGTACATGCCAAAACAGAGCAGGGTGAGGGGATGCATGGCCTCGTCCATGCGCAGGCCCTCGACGTACGGCCACTGCAGCACACTGCGCTGCTGACCGGGCATCTGGGACATATCAAGAAGCGTCGTGAACTCGACAAACTTCGCTTTGCTGGTGGGATTGACGCGCTTGATCAGTTCGCTGAGCGAGAAACCGACCCAGGGAACAACGATGGACCATCCTTCCACGCAGCGGTGCCGATAGATGCGCTCTTCCGGAGGCGCCATCTTGATGATGGCGTCCACGTCCAGTTCCTGCTTCTTGTCGACCAGGCCATCGATCTTTACTTTCCAGGGGCGAGTGCGGAATTTTTGGGCGAGCTTTGCGGGTTCGTCTTTGTCGGTGGAGAACTCGTAGTAGTTGTTGTAGTTGGTCACGTCTTTGTAGGGCGTGACGGTTTCGGTCGTGCTCAGGGGGCTCTTCTTGATGCCGTCGATCTTGCTTCCTGCCAGGGCCGTGGTGGAGGGCGAGACGATCTCGCGCAGGCCAAGTGCCGCTGCCGCTCCCGCAAGAGCCGCGCCTGCGAGAAACTGGCGGCGGTTCGAATACAGACTCCTGGGAGTGATCTCCGACGAAGGAATGTCTGCCGCTTTCTTGATGAGCATGGGAACCCCAGTTCTTTATACGCGCATCGGTCGAATCTTGGATTCGCCTCGATCTTGATCTTGCACCAGATAAGACGCGGTTGTGAGAAAAAAGTTGCATGTGGTGGAGGTCGATTCGGGGAGGGTGAACGAATTGCCCTGCCGAAAAGGTCCCCACTTTTGCCGCAAAGGACGTGGCAAAAATGGGGCACCCGCTTAGGGCAGTGCCCTGCGGAAACGGGAGGAGTTATCCCAGGACTTCTCGTACCTTGCGGGAAAGACTCTGGAGGGTGAAGGGCTTTTGGAGGAAGGCGGTGCCGCTCTCGATGGTGCCTTCACTGACGATCGCATCCTCGGTATAGCCGCTAAGATAAAGCACCTTGGTGTCAGGACGCGTGCGCGCCAGTTGCTTGACCAGCTCGCGGCCGCCCATCCCCGGCATAACCACGTCGGTGATCACGAGGTGGATTTTGCCGTCATGCTGGGCGGCGGCGGACACGCCAGCTTCCCCATTTTCTGCTTCTACTACCCGATATCCCTTCGAGACCAGAGTTTCGCGCACCAGTTGACGGACGGACTCTTCGTCCTCCACCAACAGCACGGTCTCGGTGCCCCCCTGGGCGGCGTGCGCCACGGGGGCCGCATGGTTTTCGGCAACGCCTTCGACGCGAGGTAAATAAATCTGGAACGTAGTGCCGCGGCCTTCTTCACTCTGCACCATGACATAGCCGCCGCTCTGCTTCACAATGCCGTAGACGGTGGAGAGACCCAGCCCTGTTCCCTTGCCTTTCTCCTTGGTCGTAAAGAAGGGCTCAAAGATTCGCGATTGCGTCTCCTTGTCCATGCCCATGCCGGTGTCGCTGACCGAGAGCAGGACATAGTGGCCGGGACGAATGAAAGTCTGGGCGCGGCGATGGTTCTCATCCACGACGAGGTTCTGAGTTTGGATGGTGAGTTTTCCCCCGCCGGGCATCGCGTCCTTGGCATTGACGACCAGATTCATCAATACCTGCTCCAGTTGTCCGGCATCGGCTCGAGTTTGGGCTGCGTCGGGAGCAAAGCTGGTGGAGAATTCCACGTCTTCGCCGATCAGGGGCCGGAGCAATCGTTCCATGTCGCGGACGATTGCGTTCACATCCACAACTTTCAGTTCCAGCAGTTGCTTGCGGCTGAAGGCCAGCAACTGCCGCGTCAAGGTGGTAGCGCGGTCGGCAGCCTGTTGAATCGCTCTTCCCTTCTCGTGCAGAGGATGATCCAAATCGAGCTTGGCCAGAATTACTTCGGCATAGCCGCTGATCACCATCAGCAGATTGTTGAAGTCGTGCGCCACGCCGCCGGCGAGGCGTCCCACGGCTTCCATCTTCTGAGCCTGGCGAAACTGGTCCTCCAGCACGCGGCGGTCGGTGACGTCCTCGGCAATCGCTTCCAGCACATCGGCCGGCTCGTCGGCGCTGCTGACGGCGCGGCCACTGATGCGCACAGTGATGGCACCGCCGTCTTTCCGCTTCCACTTCACTTCGATCCCGTCCAGGCGTCCGGTGCGGCGGAATTCGTCGATCAGGCGCGTGTGCTCTTGGGATTGCGCGAACACATCCTTCTCGGGATCGAGCAACAGCACTTGCTCCGCCGATTCGTATCCCAGCATGGTGATCAGAGCGGGATTGACGTCCAGGAACCTTCCTTCCAGACTCGAGCGGTAAATGCCGTACACCGAACTCTGGACCAGAGAGCGGTAGCGCGCCTCGGACCGGCGGAGTGCCTGCTCGTTTCTCTTGATCTCGACGGCACTCGCCACTTGCCGGGCAACGAAAGTCAGGATCTCCTTGTCGCGCTCGCCATAGCGGATGTTCTTGGAGTAGGTCTGGACCACCAGGGCCCCGAAGGTATGGTTGTTGACCTTCAGCGGAACGCCCATCCAATCGAGGGAACGCGATCCGTTGCGCGCTACTTCGCCGCGGTCCTCCATGGCCTGCAGCACTTCGGGCGTAGCCAGCAAAGCTTCTCCGGTGCGCAAGAGAAAGTCGGTCAGTCCGCGGCTCAACTTCTTCGGGGATGGCGCGGAATCCTGCTCATCGACGAAATAGGGGAAGCTGAGCAACTCGGTGGCGGGGTCATGAAGCGCGATGTAGAAGTTCCGCGCGTACATCAACTCATCGACAATGCTGTGGACAGCGGCGAAGAACTGCTGCAGATCATGCGCGCTGCTGCTCTTCTCGGCAACCCGGTAGAGTGCCGAACTCAGGGCCTCCACCCGCTTACGATCGGAAATGTCGTGGTAACCCGCGTAGAATCCGGCCATTCCACCATCGAGCAGGAGAGGGGCGCAGGAGACGGAAACATCGCGGAGGGTTCCATCTTTCTTTCGGCGCTTGGTTTCCAGCGTGATGCGCTCCCCTTTTGCGAGCGCCTCGCTCACCCAACGCGACTCGGCCAGCCGGTCCGCGGGGACGACCAGATCCTCCAGAAGCTGTCCCACAACCTCATCCGCTTCGTACTCGAACATGCGGCCGAAGGTCTCGTTGGCCCAAAGCACGCGATGGCTGCTGTCGGCGATGCTCAATCCGTCGGGCGAGGCTTGAAACATCTGCTCCAGAAACTGCAGCCGGGCATCGGCGCTCCGTTGAATTCCTGTAGAGGGTTCGGAAAGCGGAGGCGCGGGGCAGGAATGTTCGGAGCAAGAACCGTTGGCGAGCGATGCAACATTCTCTGCCGGAACAAACGAAGGGGGGGCGCCGCTGTCCAGGGCTTTTTTGAGCCGGCTGGCGCGGGAAAGGTCCTGACGCCCTGATCGGGTGACACGTTCACCCATCCGCGATTCCCCCTCGAATTACGCAGTCCAAGGGCATGGTAGAACGCTGAGTACCGGGTCGAAAGTTACGAGGGTAATCCCAACATGGCAAATCCCGCATGGGGCGCGGCTTCCCACCACCTTCGTAACTTGGAGAGCTACGTGGTCGTTCTTTATCGTCAATGGGTGGCATTCGGCGGCTCCGCGGGATGTCAACCTCTCAGGGAGGACCATGTCTCCGCTCGTTCAAAGATCACGAGCCGGCTCCGGCAAGCGATCCGATCCCACCGACCAGCACTGGACGATGCTGCTGTTTGAAAGTTTGTCGGCGGGCATCATGGTGGTAGGGGTAGGCATGGCCGCCGTGATGGTGATTGTAGGAGTCTACTCAGTCGTGGTCTGGCCCCTCACTTTCTGGGATCTCGCCAATCTGGGCGTCGAGCGATACGCCTCGTGGGCGGACACTGTGTTGTGGTCGGTGTTCGCGGGAGGATCCCTGGCTGGATTCTGGTGCTTCAGTGGTGCGGCTTTCAAGACAAAGGCCAAACCCAGGGTTCCCGAGCAGCCTACCCGAGCGCGAAGATAAACGGACTCTCAATGGGCGTTTGCGTGGCCCGTTACCTTCGTAAGGCGCTGGTAACGCGTTCGCAGACTTGCCGTGGGACAATGATCCCACGATCTCACGCACGTAGCACCTAGAACCTCAGCAAGTGTAGCCCAGTGCGGGGGAAATACTTGGAAGAGGGAGTTTGCGGATGAACCGTTGCGGGGTGAACCCTGTCTGCTTTGTTGTGCGCGCGCTGTTCCTGATGTGCACAGTTGTGATGGCGATCTCTACGGCTCAGGCGGAAACGCCGGGCATCACCGAAAATAGCGTCCTGATCGGATCCTGCTCCGCGTTGGATGGCCCGGCGCATGTGCTGGGCAGACAGACCGTCCTGGGCGCTTCCGCCTATCTTCACATGGTCAACGATGAGGGTGGGGTATTTGGCCGCAAGATTCAGCTGCAGGCCTTTGATGACAGCTACGACCCCGACAAAGCTCCCGCCTGTTTCAAGCGCATGACGAAAGAGGGGGTCTTTGCGTTGGGATTCTTTGTCGGTACACCGACGGCGAAGGTCTACGTGCCATTGGCGCAAGAGGAAAAGATCCCGGTGGTGGGGCTGTTTACCGGCGCGCAAATGCTCTACGAGCCGCTGAAGCACGAGGTCATCAACGTGCGCGCGTCGTACTACGACGAAACGCGCGAGCAGATTGACAAGCTCTGGGAACAGAACATTCACAAGATTGGCGTCATCTACCAGGACGACCCGTTTGGCAAGGCGGTGCTGGAAGGCGTGAAGCTGGCCTTGCAGAGGCACAACGCTGCTCCGGTGGCGCTTGGTACGTTCACCCGCAATACGGTGGACATCGATGCGGGCCTTAAGGATGTGCTGGCGGCGCATCCACAGGCCGTGGTTGTCGCCGGGCCCTACGCGCCGGCAGCGGCGATCGTGAAGCAGGCACACGCGACCGGGGGAAGACCGCAGTTTCTCACGGTGTCTTTCGTCGGTACCGAAGAATTCATCAAGGAAGCTGGACCGGACGCCGAAGGCACGATCATCACGCAAGTTATGCCGCCGTATGACCGCACGGAATACCCTACGGTGGCACTCTACCGAAAGTGTTTATCGAAATATTCTCCCGGTGAAGCGCCAACCTTTGTGAGCTTCGAAGGTTTTGTGGACGCGATGGTCGTGGTCGAGGGGCTGAAGCGGGCGGGAAAAGATGTAACGCGGGAGAAGTTCATCTCGGCCATCGAATCGATTCACGATATGAATGTGGGCCTGGGACCGCGACTCGTCCTGAGCTACAGCGCGACCGACCACAAGGGATTCGATAACGTCTACGCGACCGTGGTCAAAAACGGCCAACCGATACTGCTGACAGATTGGTCTGCGATCGGGAAGTAACCAGAAGAAAGCGCGAGTTTGGGCGAGTTGCCGGTCTGCGCGCGAGATCCATCCCTGCGGCTGAAAAACGGCCCCGGTCGCGATGACTCTGCCGGGAAATCGCGGTCTTGAAAACGGAGCGGGCAGCGAAGAGACAGCACTGCTGCCTCTGTCCGCGTAAACCCAAACCAGCAGAAAAAGTTTCGCCCCACGCGCGGTCGCCCGCAGCCCGGCGTTTCCCTCATGCAGATGCATCTTCCGCCGATGCCACCGCATCAGATGAATTAACCAGGCAGTTAATTGGTAAAAATTCGTAAACAGGGTCGGAGGTGACCTTTATGCAAAACAGAAAGAAGATCTTTGTAACGATGTTGGGGGCGCTGCTGGCGGTGGGGCTGTTGAGCGCCACTCTGATGGCTGAGTCGAGCGCGGCCTCCCGGTACGACAATCAAATTCAGACGGCGGTAATGCAGAAACTGGCGTCCAAGAGCCAGTTCCGCAATGTGAAAGCGAGCCTGGAAGATGGGATCGTGACCTTGAAGGGCACGGTCGACCTCTACCAGGGAAAGCTGGACGCGGCGAAGCTGGCGCGCAAGACCGCAAAGACCCAGGGTGTGCGCAACCTGGTTACCGTGGCAGGTGCGACCGTGCCGGACGCGCAGCTTGAGGAAAAACTGGCCAAGAAGCTGACCTATGTGCGCGTGGGCTATGACAACACGTTCGACTACTTCGCGCTGGGAGTGAAGGATGGAGTGGTCACAGTGGAAGGACAGGACCGGACCGGCGTTGGCCGCGACGAAGCCCTCGCCGACATCGCGAACATGCCGGGCGTGAAGGACGTGATTGACAACGTCTCGGTCGAACCGGTTTCGCAGTTCGATGACAGGCTGCGGTTGCAGGCGATGCGGGTCATCTATGCCGACCCAGTGTTGAGCAAGTATGCGATCGATCCGGCGCGTCCGATTCGCATCATCGTGACGAACGGGCACGTGACGCTGTACGGTTCCGTCGACAACTCGATGGACAAGCAGGTTGCCGGCATGAGAGCGGGCCAGCTTTTCGGCGCTTTCAGCGTGGACAACAAGCTGCAGGTAGAAGGAAAGTCAGGCCAGCAGGGGATGTAAGCACTTAGCGGTGGAACAGAGGGCGCGACTAAAGTCGCGCCCTTTTTTCTATAAACATCCAAGAGCCAGGACCGTGCTGCCGTCTCGCCGAGGCTCTGAGGCGCAATCTATTTCGGTGGCGTGTGTTCGAACGGGAGCGTAGCGTAGCGCTCTTTCTCCACTTCGACGATCAAGGCTACTCGTCCTTCGAAATTCCGGAACGGAAAAGGCTTGCCAACATACTTCCGCGAAACCGAATCGATAATCTTCAGTTCGGGATCAGGGCGGCGTTCGATAACCCTTCCGCGGATCTGAACTTCAACATAAGGGTCCTCGAAATCGACCAAGGACAAGGCCACCCGGGAATCGCGGAGCATGTTTCTCGCTTTGAGGGAACCCTCTGCGGTACAGATGACGAGATTCTCCCCCTCGCGACCGATCCACACGGTCGTGGAGTGCGGGGAGCCGTCGGGCATCAGGGTGGCAAGGTGAGCGAAGTTTGGGCGGTCAATCAGTCTCTTGGCTTCTGCTGACAGAGTTACGGCCATGAATGCTCCTTGCAGACTGAAAATTCAGGGAAGACGGTTGATTAGCGAAGCAACATACCCGGCTCCGAAGCCGTTGTCAATGTTTACCACACTCACGTTGGAGGCGCACGAGTTGAGCATGCCGAGCAGCGCGGCGAGGCCTTTGAACGAAGCGCCGTAGCCGACGCTGGTGGGTACGGCGATAACGGGAACGCCGACGAGGCCTCCGACGACGCTGGGCAACGCGCCTTCCATGCCGGCGCAAACGATGACCACGCGGGCTTTGGTCAGCGCTTCGCGGTTGGCCAGGAGACGGTGAATGCCGGCGACACCGACGTCGTAGAAATGCGCCACTTCGTTACCCATCAGTTCGGCGGTGACGACGGCCTCTTCGGCCACGGGAATATCACTGGTTCCGGCAGAGACCACCGCGATCACACCCTTGCCATAGATGGTGGGATCGCGATGAAGAACGATGGCGCGGGCCAGATCGCGATATTCGGCGGCGCGAACTTTTCTCTTTGCGGCGGCAAACTGTTTTTCGCTGGCACGCGTGGCCAGGATGTTGCCACCGTGCTTGGCGAGGCGAGCGAAAATTTCGGCGACCTGGGCGGGAGTTTTGCCTTCTCCGAGAATAACCTCGGGCATGCCGGCACGCAGGGCGCGATGATGATCGACTTTGGCAAAGCCAAGATCTTCGAAGGGCAGATGGCGCAGGCGGGCCACGGCGTGATCGGGCGTGATCTTGCCCTGGCGCACTTGCTCGAAAAGCTGGCGGATGGATTCGGCGTTCAAGAAGCACTCAGCGTTCAGGGCTCAGCATTCAGCCGGGCGGAATCTAGATTAGCATCATGCGAATGATCTCGAGTCATGCGTGAGCAGAGCGCGACTGCGAGTTGCAGGCCGAACGGAGTTTAGCGACGACACTGAGGCAAACCTTGCGGGCCAGTCTGGGCTCATCGAGGTGGGCCAGGAAGAGACGGCGCAGGCCACTGGGCGCGACTTTGCCGGCAAGGTAGGCGTCGTAAATCTGACTTCCGATGCGGTAGCCCAGTTCCTGGGCGGCGGACTCGCACTTGTTCTTGTCGGCACGAATGGCTGCCTGGGCAGCCTTATCGCAGGCGGCGCGGGATGGCGGCGGTTGCTCGTCGGGGGCGGGGCGCGAAGGATAGAGCACCCGCGAGCCGAAATACGCAAGCGCGTGTTCGATGAGGCGGACGTAGAAATCGTCGATCGCGGTGCGGTCGCGGTTGCTTGCAGCAGTTCCCTGTTCCGCGTGGCCATTGAGGCGCTGCGGTAAGCCCTGGCAAGCCTGATGCAGGAAGCGCGCGGCATCTTCAGCGGCGTGCATCATTTGAAATTCGTGGACGTAGAAGGCATTCACCTGGGGGAGGTAAGCGCTGCCGCGCTCGGCGACGCTGGCGAGCATGGACTCGCGTTCCTGCTCGGCGATGCCTTTGCGTGACAGCAGCCGGCGCAACATGGCGTCCGACGGGCTGGCGTAAACCTCGGGCAGCAGGTCAACCAGGAATCTCGGTTGGGTGCCGTTGTGTGGCGAGTACCGGTTGATTTCGAGAAAGCGGACCAGGCTGTCGATCAGGTTGTAGATGGTGGGGGCGAAGTCGGGATTATCGTCAGAGCGGCTCCACCGATCAAGAAACAGGCGGTAGCTTTCGTATTTCTCGAGGGGCGTGGCGTTAAAGACGCACAGGACGTCATCGTTAACGCGGACGGCTTCCACCTTGGCGGCGCGCTCTCCGGCCGCGCGCCAGTAAAGGGCGTCGATGTTCTGCAACACGGTGAGGACCTTTGCGCCGGGGATCTGCTGATGGACTGAGCGGGGCAGGTGTCCAGGAGCGAGATGGGATTCGCCGAACAAAACGAAGATGACGGCGTTGGGATGGCGATCGCGGATTTCAGCGATCTTGGCGGCGGCGTGGCGGTCGCGGGCGCCAATCTTGCGCAGATCCTCGCGCGGCATGCAATCCAGGCCGTAGAGGGCTTCCGAGTGATCGCGTGCAGTGACGAGCAATTCGTGAAACGGAGCCCAGTCGTATCCCCAGTCAAGATCGAAGCGGATGCGCTGGCGAAGTTCGCTTTCGTCAATTTCACGGCGCCACCATTCGTCGAGGATGTGCTGGTCGCGAGCAAAGATAGTTTCAACTCCCAGCACCACGGGACGATCGCCGGCCAGCGCGCGCTGCTCGATTAGAGATGCGGCATGGCGCTGCGCTGCGGGCAGGGCGTGGTAGTCGCCAATGAGTACTATGTCGGCGGAGTGCAGAGCGGTTTGAATTTGGGCCGGGTCGAGCAGCGAGTCGTAGGTGCGAAAGGCCTGGTTGAACTCGCGAAGATATTTGCGGCGGTTGTGCGAATCCTGGGCGCGGATTTCGCGCTCCACTCCGGCCAGCGCGTGCAACTGGGCTGCGCTGCGGCGGGATCGGAGATTGGTGGTCGAGGACATGATCAGCTTCTGGCTTCTGGCTTCCAGCTTCTGGCTCTTGGCTTCCTGCTCCTTCACTCATCTTGACTTCCGCCGCACAGCGTCCCTATGCTCCTGAGCGGGATGAACCGTCCACCGCAGAATCTGACCATCGCGACCACCGGGGCCAGCGGAGCCATTTTTCTGCGGCATCTTCTGTCAGCCGTTGAAGGCGACGAGCGCGTGGAGACGGTTAACTTCATCGCTTCCGACAGCGCGTTGCGCGTCATGGCCGAAGAGTTGGGCCTGAAGGGCCGGTCCAACCTGGTCGACCGGATTCTCGGAACGTCCATTGGGAGATCCGGCAGCCGCGCTTCGCGCAAAATTCAAAGTTCCAAAATTAAAGAGCAAGCGAACGCTGACATCGGAGCAAACGTGGCCAGCGGTTCGTATCCCGCGGATGCCATGATCGTGCTCCCATGCAGCGTGGGCACTCTGGCCCGAATCGCGAACGGTGTCGCCTCGCACCTGATCGAGCGCGCGGCTGACGTCGCTCTCAAAGAGAAGCGTCCGCTGGTGCTGTGCGTGCGCGAGACGCCGCTCAATAAAATCCACATCCGCAACATGTACCGGGCCGCCGACGCCGGGGCCACCGTCTTCCCACTGATCCCGGCGTTTTATTACCGCCCTGCTTCTTTAGATGAGATGGCGCGCGAATTTGCCTATCGCGTGCTGGCCCACCTGGGCCTACCCCAACTCGAAGCCTTTCGCTGGAAAGGCTGATGAATCAACAACTTGGCGGCCCGGAAAAACCCTCTCCTCAGTCATATCGGCACTGGAGGCGAGGATTTCAGTGTAGAGAGCCAAAGGTGCAGGGGGCAGATGCCCGCTGGACATGTACAGGTGGGGAACGCCTAGGAGGGCGGGCCGTTGGGGCGAGCAAGAGCGGCAATCTTTGCGACTTGGTTGTTGAGATCGTCCTCGGAGATGTCGCGCCCCATGCTTTTGAAGGTGTGCTGCGCATCGAGCACGTATTGATGCGAGAGACTGCCGTTGCCGGCGAGTTCTTCGATCGCTGCGAGCCGCAGATAAGCTCGGCCCGTATCGACTAGGAGCGCTTTATCGCCTTGGGCGCTGTGGAGTCTGCTCATGGACTTTGAGAAGTTCGTGAAACCCAGCAAGGCTTGTCGCGAATGGTCAGTGTCAGCTTGCTCGTACTGAAGGAGGGTGAGTTGCTCATAGCCAGCCGCGGCTGACATTTCCCACAGGATTGCTTGCCCGCCCCCCGTGGTTCTGCCAATGTGCCTGCCGACTAGGGCCCCAATGACCAGACCCGAAACCAGCGCGATGCAGCAAAATTTCAAGGCTTTCATGCTGTCCTCAAGATTTTCCGCAAGGGGTGTCGCAGGAGTCTTGCTTGTTCCGCGCCTGCACGATCTCTTTCAGGTGCGCCTCTGAACAATCCTTCCAGCCTGCCTGTTTCAAGGTGGTCTGGGCTTTCTGCATCCATGTCCGCGAAGCGGGAAGATTACCGGCGGCCTCTTCCACTGTTGCGAGCCTCGCATAGGTGATGCCCGTCTCCATATCGATCAGGGTGAGCGCAGCGGGATCTGTGAGACCAACTCTACCCTTCTGCACGGCATCCAAAATCAAATTCAGGTATTCCCGGCGGCGCTCGGGACTCTTCTTTGGATTCTGGAGCCTCATCGCTGCGCCCATGTCAGCCAGCCTCAGGCGGGCGATCAAATCGTAGGTTTTGAAGAACTGGTGGCCTTCAGGATTATCGAGAGAGCGCCACTCGCGCGCGCGTTCACCCGAAAACGAAATCCTGAAACCGGCGTATGACCCGAGGCCGGCGCCGACGAGGAACAACAGAGAGAAGAGTGCGGCCTTCTTGAACACGCGTTCCGCCTCCGAACCGACTAGCTCTAATTTGATCGGTTCTACCCGCCGTCTTGCACGGCGTCGCAAGATGCTGAACTGAGACACCTTAAGTCTAGAAGCGCGTGGGGCTGGGTCCCAGATACCTGCCGGACATGTACGACGGAGAGGTGAGGTAGCCCAGGCTTATCGTGCGTTCAATTTGTGACGAGATTTCCAAAGCAGCGATGGCGGGCTGTTGGCGTAGAATGCGGCAACCTCTAACAGATGGGTGGCTAATGTTCCCGACCAGAAATCATTTCATCTCCACGTTTGTCGTGTTCTCTCTGTTGATCGCCGTAACGCTGCTGCATGCCGATGATCGCAATCCCCGGGCGGGAGATGCCAGGGCGGCGAAAGCGGGGGAGTATGAGTTCCGAATCAACTGCGCGCTGTGTCACGGGTTGGGTGCCCGCGGCGGAGGGCGGGGACCCGATTTGACGCGGGCAGTGAAGAAGCACACGCACTCCGACGCGGAAATGTTTCAGGTCATCAGCAACGGAATTGCCGGGACTGCGATGCCTGCGAATGGAACCAACGGGCAGGGCGTCGGGATGACGGATGAGGAAATCTGGCAGATCATCACCTACATTCGCAGCCAGGAAGTGAAGGCCCCCGCGCAGGCGGTGGGCAACGCAGGCCACGGCAAAGAACTGTTTTACGGCGATGCCAACTGCTCGCTGTGCCACATGGTTGAGGGCAGGGGCGGAAGGCTGGGGCCGGAGTTAACCGCGGTGGGCGGTTCGCGGACACGGGAGGCGATCATTGATTCGGTGCGCAACCCGAGCCGGAGGCTGGCTTGGGGATTGTCGGAGGCGACAAAGGAATTTCCGCAGGAATACGAGAGCGTTACCGTGGTCACGGCAGAGGGAAAGGAGATCAAGGGCGTGACGCTGAATGAAGACAGCTTCAGCGCGCAGATCATGGATGCGAACGAGCAGATTCACCTGCTGCAGAAAGACAAGTTGCGGTCGTTTCAGAAGAGCCGGCAGTCGGCGATGCCGAGGTACGATGCGGACGTTTTGAGCAACAAGGATCTTGGGGACATCGTGGCCTACTTGATCAGCGTGGGGGCGAAATGAGGGGGCGGGTGCGGATCAAGTCTTCTGACTCGTCCGGACGATCGTGGAACAGGGGCGCTTCAGCGCCGCGTCGAGTAGCTATCAAGGCTGAGGGCTTCAGCCCCAGGCGACCACAAGACCTAAAGGCCTCTTTCTCACGGATTCGCAACGCGGCCCTGGAAGGGCCGCTCTTCCACGGTGCAGCCACAGTGCTCGACGGTGCTGCCAGGGTCCTCCGCGACTTGGCCAGGATTATGGTCAGGATTCTGGCAGTCTGGTTAAGTGTTGGTATCTTCGCGAGTCACGCTCTCGCCCAAGTGACCTTCGAGCGGCTGGTCAATTCCGGGAAGGAGCCGCAGAACTGGATGACTTACTCCGGCGACTATTCTGGAAAACGGTTCAGCGGGCTCGATCAGATCAACGAGGCGAACGCGCACACGATGGTCGCAAAGTGGGTGTATCAGACGGGCGCGACTGGAAAGCTGGAGACTTCGCCGTTGGTTGTCGACGGAATTCTTTATGCGACCGGGCAGGATGACCGCGCGTTCGCGCTCGACGCGCGTACGGGGCGGCCGATCTGGATGTACCAGCGGCAATTGCCGGGGGACATACGTCCGTGCTGCGGTCGGGTGAATCGCGGGCTGGCGATTCTGGGCGACAAGGTTTTTCTGGGGACGCTGGATGCGCACGTGATCGCGCTCGACGCGAAGACCGGGGCTGTGGCGTGGGACGTGGTCGCGGCCGACTATCGTACCGGGCACAGCTTTACGGTGGCGCCGATGGCGGTGAAGGGTCTGGTGGTGATCGGCATTTCCGGCGGCGAGTACGGGGTGCGCGGGTTCATTGACGCTTATGACGCGGCGACGGGCGAGCGCAAGTGGAGGTTCTATACGGTACCCGGGCCGGGCGAACCGGGGCATGAGACGTGGGAAGGCGATTCGTGGAAAGTGGGCGGGGCTCCGGCGTGGAACACGGGAACGTACGACGCGGTCACGAATCAGATTTTCTGGCCCACGGGAAATCCGGCGCCGTCGAATCGCGGCGAGGGACGGGCGGGCGACAACCTCTACAGCAATTCCCTGCTGGCGCTGAATGCCGATACGGGCAAGATGAACTGGTATTTCCAGTTCACCAAGCACGACGAGCACGACTGGGACGCGACGCAAGTCCCGGTCATGATCGAGGCGGGCGGCAAGCAGCTGATCGCGCAGGCCGACCGCAATGGATTCTTCTATGTAGTCGACCGCGTGACGGGAAAGCTGATTTCGGCGACGCCCTACGGCAAGATTACGTGGAGTGACACGAAGGATGCTGAGGGGCGTCCGGTGGCGAACAAGAACGCTTCCCCTACGCTCGAGGGGCACACGGTGTGTCCGGGAGCACTGGGAACCACTAATTTTATGGCCCCGACTTACGATCCGCAGACCGGGCTGTTCTATGTGACGGCGCGCGACCAGTGCGATATTTTCAGTACAGCTCCGCAGCCTTATGAGGCGGGGCACGCGTATTACGGGAGTGCATATTTTCCGTCGGAAGAGGCCCGGCCTTATCGCGGTTTCCTGAAGGCAATCGATCCGGCGACAGGGCAGGTAAAGTGGAAGTTCGAGCACACGTCACCGACTTGGTCTGGCGTACTTTCGACGGCGGGCGGACTGGTGTTCAGCGGCGACGCTGAAGGGAATTTCATCGCCTTCGATGCGGCGTCGGGCAAGCCGGTGTGGCACTTTCAGATGGGCGGCGCTGTCTATGCCGCGCCCATGGCTTTCGCCGTGGATGGGAAAGAATATGTGGCGATCGCGGCGGGGAGCGCGGTGTATGCGTTCGGGCTGCCGTAGAGACGCTCTCAGGTTGACCACTTAATTGGACTATGATCTAATGAAGTGGCTATGAGGGAAGTGGCTATTTCTGAATTCAAAGCGAAGTGCCTGGCTCTGCTCGCCCAGGTAGAAAAGACGAAGAAGCCGATTCGAGTCACGCGGCGGGGCCGCCCCGTGGCGGAAGTTGTACCAGCCAGCCCGGTTCGCTCGGCAGACTGGATGGGTTCGATGAAAGACCGCATCCAAATCCTGGGGGATATTGTTTCCCCTGCCAGCGACGAGAGCGACTGGGAGGTACTCCGCGATTGAGGCTCCTGCTGGATACTCACATCTGGCTGTGGAGTTTGGAGGAGATCGGACGCCTTGGCGCGGGAGTGCGCCATGCGATGCGTAACCCGCAAAATGAATTGTGGCTCTCGCCGATCAGTACTTGGGAGGCGTTGATTCTGCATGAAAAGGGACGCATCCATCTGGTCGGAGACTTGGATGACTGGGTGACTAAGTCTACCGCACCGTTTCTCGAAGCTCCACTGACTCACGAAATTGTCCGGATCTCCCGCCTGCTCCCACTGCCTCAACGCGATCCAGCCGATCGCTTTCTGGCGGCGACGGCGAAGGTGCTCGACCTTACGCTGGTTACGGCAGATGCCAACCTGCTGGGCCTGGGAGAGATTGCGACGCTGCGAAATCGCTGAAGAAGCAAAGTCTCCTGTTGTTCTCTCCGATACCCACTTTCGTGCCGGTTGACGCACAGGCTGGTTTCGTACTACTGTGCGAGTACACCGGAAAGGAGGTGGTCGGATGACAAGTTCTGAAGGCAGTAGTTGGGGTTATCAAAGACCAGGTGAGGTGGCTGAGACTTAGAGCGGTTGCTCTAAGCGGGGCTTCGGGCGCAGACAAGCATACGACGCGCCGGAAGCTACAGCCCGCACACTACCGGTGAGTTAAGGATTCAATTCCGCCTGGCGCAGGTCGGTCAGGATCGTCGATTCGACGAACCCGGAGTTGCCGTAGAGGCCACGTAGAGTGACCACCTCTTGGTCAATCCCAAACAGTCCACCGGGCGGCCCGCAGGCTTCGTGCCTGCGGGCCGTTCTGTTTCTGCTGGAAGCGTTTCACCGCAAACTTGTACCCGAGTCTCGCCGCCGAATTCGGAGTATCATTCCCGCCTATGACAGCGATCGAAACGGAAAAGGAACGCCAGAGGCTGGTCGAGACCTTCTCCCGCCAAAGGGACGGAGAATTAGAAGAAGTTGCGGCGCATGCCTACCAACTGACCGAGATCGCCCGCGCGGCGCTGCGTGCGGAACTGACTCGAAGAGGGTTGAGCCCACCAATCGCCGAATATCCTGCCGGCGACGAAGCCGAGATGTGGCCGATGATCACGATCCGCCAGTTCCGAGACCTGCCGGAAGCGCTGTTCGCGAAAGGAAGTCTGGAGTCTGCCGGGGTCGAATGCGCGCTGGTGGACGACAACATGGTGCGGCTGGACTGGTTCATTTCGAATCTGCTCGGCGGTGTGAAATTGCAGGTAAGGCCTGAGGTTGCGGCCGTTGCAGAAGAGATTCTGCAGCAGCCCATTCCGGAGAATTTTGACGTGACCGGGGTCGGCGAATACGAGCAACCGCGCTGCCCAAGCTGCGGTTCGCTGGATGTGAACTTCCAGGAAGTCGCTCCCGCTGCCTATGTCAGTGCAGCGGTGCTGAGTCTCCCGATTCCGTTCCATCGCAGAGCATGGCGCTGCCACGCGTGCTACGTCGAATGGGTAGATGACGCAGTTCCCGGCACAGCGGAATCCTCGAGCTAAAGAGCGCACCTTTCTTGGGTCGCGTGCTCCTCGGCGAGACTGACAAGCCGCGGTGGGCAATGTTGTTTTACGGGCTGCGTGTGGCGACGGGGAACGAGCCGCCGTTGGCAGGTGACGGATTGCTCTAGCTGCGCAGTTTGTCGAATCCCTTGCGAATGACATCCTGAGTATCTTTGGCGAGGTTCAGGGCGGGCAATTCTTCGCGGGTAAACCAGCGGACTTCGGCGGCATCATCGGCGGCCTGCAATTCTCCTCCCAGGCGGCGGCAGAGGAAATCAATCAAGACATAGTGATATTGCACGCGCTGTTCGCGATTGCGGAGGACGCGGTCGTAGACGCCGAGCAACTCGCCGGGCTCGACGGTGAGTCCCGTCTCTTCGCGGGCCTCGCGGATGGCGGCTTGGCGGACCAGTTCGCCGACTTCGAGGACGCCTCCGGGAATGGACCAATGATCCTGCAGGGGCGGGCGGGCGCGCTTGACCAGGAGGACGCGGGAGTCCTCGATGATGATGGCGCCGACGCCGACCAGCGGGATTTCGGGGAACTCGCGTTTCACGCTGCAAGCATTCTAAAGCGAACGGGGAGTTTCCGTGACCGCGGGCACTAGCCGAGCTGCGCTCGGCGGACGGGCGAATGCGCCCTTCCCCACACTTTCAGACTTTCCTACACTTTCAACCCCTCCTGCGCTTTCACCCTTCCCTGCAATTGCGGACTCGGCGGTGTGGTTAAATAGCGGTCTCTATGGCGCTGGAAGAATATAAGCGGAAAAGGCGGTTTGAGGAGACGCCGGAGCCTCCGCCGAAGGTGGCGACGAAGGCGGGGAATCGTTTTGTCGTGCAGAAACACGATGCGACGCGGCTGCACTACGACTTTCGGTTGGAGATGGAAGGGGTGCTGAAGTCGTGGGCTGTGCCCAGAGGGCCATCGCTGGATCCAGCCGACAAGCGGTTGGCGATGCAGGTGGAAGATCATCCGGTGTCGTATTTTGATTTTGAAGGCAACATTCCGGAGAACAACTACGGCGCTGGGACTGTGATTGTGTGGGACGTGGGCACGTGGCAGCCGCTTTCGCCGGTCGCGGTGAAGGGGAAGTATTTGCCGGGCACGGAAGCGGAAGCGGCGGCCATGCTGGCCAAGGGCGACCTGAAGTTCCGGTTGGATGGGAAGCGTCTGCAAGGGGACTTCGCACTGGTCAAGATGCGCGGGCGGCGTCCGGGGAGCAAGGGCAACGAGTGGTTGATGATCAAGAAGCATGATGATCATGTGGTGGAGGGATTCGACATCGAGGCGATGGACCAGTCGGTGCTCAGCGGGCGGACTTTGGAACAGGTTGCCGGAGACGCGGGATCGGCGGAGTGGAAGAGTCGTCCGGCGGGACGCGGGAGGCTGAAGGCGGCATGGCTGGCGGATGCGGTGGCCAAGCTTGATCAGAAAACAAGAAAAGAAAAGCTAACCACGGAGAACACAGAGGAACACAGAGGGAAGGCAAAGAGCGGGAGATTGAATAAGGTCGAAGAACTGAAATCCTCCGGACCCTCAGTGGCCTCTGTGGTTCCAACTTCTCCAGGACCCGCGAAGCGGCCGATGCCGGCGACCATCCATCCCATGCTGGCGGAGTCTGTGGAGAAGCCGTTTGACGGGGCGGAGTGGCTGTTTGAGATCAAATGGGATGGATATCGCGCGGTCGCGTTTATTGCCGAGGGCAAAGTACGGCTCGTGTCGCGGAATCAGAATGACCTGACGCCGCGCTATCCGGAGTTGAAGAATATGGCGCGGTTCATCAAGGCGAAGACAGCGATCCTCGATGGAGAAGTGGTGGCGCTCGACGAAGAGGGGAAGGCGTCGTTCAGTTTGATGCAGCAACGGACGGGATTTCGTCCTGGCGGACGGCGGGCGGCGGGCAATGCCGGTGTGCCGGTGCTGTATTACGCATTCGATCTGCTGTATCTGGATGGGTACGATTGGCGCCGCGTGCCTCTGGCGGAGCGCAAGCGCAAGCTGGGGTCACTGGTGGTGACGGGCGATGCGCTGCGGTATTCCGATCACTACGAAGAGCACGGCAAGGCGCTGTTCGAGATGGCGCGGAATAAGGGACTGGAAGGAATCGTCGCCAAGAAGCGCGCCAGTTTCTACCAAGAGCGCCGCAGCCGCGAGTGGCTGAAGATCAAGATCCGGCGCCGGATTGAGTGTGTCATCGGGGGATACACCGAACCCGAAGGCAGCCGCGCACATCTTGGATCGATCGTACTCGGCCTCTACAACAAGAAGGGGCAACTGATTCACGTGGGGCAGGCGGGCAGCGGATTCGATCAGAAGTCGCTGGACGAGGTTTCGAGGGTATTGAAGAAGCTGGAGACGAAAAAGAATCCATTCTTCGGAGAAGTCGAGGCGCTTCGCAAAGTGAGCTGGGTGAAGCCTGAACTGGTGGCGGAAATCGAGTTTGCGGAGTGGACCGCGGGGACCAGCGAGGGCAGCGGGCCGAAGCTGCGTGCTCCGGTGTTTTTGGGATTGCGCGACGACAAAGATCCGAAGGAGTGCCTCTTCGATCAGAGTGGGGCGCAAGCAACTGAGAACTGAAAACTGGGTACTGGAACCGGCTTCTTCTACTTAACGTCTTTCATCGCCAGTAGCGTGCCGTAGTCGCGGCCGCTCGGGTCGACCGCGCGGGCTACGACGGCGGCGAAAGCATCTCTCACCTCGGGATACTTCGCCACCAGAGCTTTGATCACGGCAACGTTGCTCTGGTAGGTCAGGTTGGTGTTGGAAACATCGGCGGCTTGATATTTCACGATCAGGTCCAGGTCATTGCCCACCGCTTGCGGAAAGACCGCGGTCAGCTTGTAGGTGGCAACGCCGGTGGCGAGATCCAGGGTTTTTCCGTCGGCGGGAAGGTCGGCTGGTCGAACCCCTTGGGACTCGTCGGAGAGCTTGTCGGTGGCCGCAGTGGCCATGAACGGCAGTGGCGAGGCCAGACTGCTCGCTTCCAGGTAATAAAACCATGCGTTATGCAGTTGGCCCTTAGTTTTGTATTCCCGGGCGCGCGCCACAAACCACTCCGCGTCATGGCCGGCGAC
This sequence comes from Candidatus Sulfotelmatobacter sp., assembly GCA_049792875.1. Lineage (GTDB taxonomy): Bacteria > Acidobacteriota > Terriglobia > Terriglobales > Acidobacteriaceae > Sulfotelmatobacter. The sequence continues at coordinate 24,873 of JBARBI010000111.1, read as the reverse complement.
CTGCGCGGCCTGAACATAGAGACCGGCCAGCTTCCAGTCTGCCCCGACCTGCTGCAGAATCACGGAAAAATTGGTTCGCGCATTCGACGAGTTTGCATCAAGAAGCGCAACTGCGTACTTGCCGGGGGCGAGATTCTCCAAATAGAATGCGGCGCTGCCGGAGGTCTGCCCATTCTTGCCAAACACTCCGCATAGGAATTCGGCGTGAGGAGTCGGATCCTTGCCTTCGGTTTCGAGCAGAAACTCGGACTTCACCGTCGTGGTGGTGCCGATCAGCGTCTGCTGGCGATCTTTTACCGTGCCCTCGATGCCGGCAAAGTCTGCCGCCAGGCTGGCCACTGCGTTCTGCCGCAGGGATGCGGCATCACCCTTGGCGGCCATCTCAAAATAGCGCTGCCCGGCGGCGGAGATGGCGGCCCGCGTGGCGGCGTCGAGATCACTAGATGTCTGACAGCTCTGGGCTCGCGCATACAGAGGCGAAAAAGCCAGGATTGACAGGGCAACCCACAAAGCGGGGCAGGGGCCGCGAGACACCAGATTCATTCTCAAATTCGCCTTTACTTTCATGGAGTTGGCAGGGCTAGCCTCAGTTTACGCCAGCGTCCGCCCGCTCGGTTAAGATTTTAGGGTGCCGGAAATGCAGGATGGTAATCGACTTGGGGATTGGTCCGGTGGTGCCATAGCCGCGAACGGTGCAAGAGAGTAGTCTTAAGACGTTCTATCTGGTGGGATGTCATGCCCGCCGGTCCTTCGAGTGGTGCCCGGTGCTAAAATTCGGGCAAAGGCGGCCTGCGGAGTCCCCCCAATCAGATTCATCGGAGGAATGGTGATGAGCACCGGATTGAAATTCAGAAGAGTTGCCGGGAGCCTGATCCTGTGCGTCGGTGCGTTGTGCATGGGCATCGTTCGTCCTGCGAACGCCGTGTCCTCGCAAACCCACCGCAAGGCGAAAAAACCGCCCTTGCCTCCGCCGTTACCCTCGGGGCCGACCGGGCCGGTACAGCCGATTCCACTGGATTCGATGGCGCCGGTGCCGCCGCAAGTGAGTTATGAGAATGCGCAATTAACCATCGTGGCGCCCAACTCAACGCTGGCCGATATTTTGCGAGCCGTCCGCAAACAGACGGGCGCGGAGATTGAGATTCCTGCGGCGCCGGAGCGGGTGGTGACGAATCTGGGGCCGGGGCCGGCGCGCGAAGTGATGGCGGAACTGTTGAATGGATCGCGGTTTAACTATGTGCTCCTCGGTTCTGCCACGGACAGCACACTGATGACGCGCGTGGTGCTGGTGGCAAAATCGGGGCCAGACAACGTGAGCCCGAATCCGCCTAACAATCCGGCGATCGCGGGCCAACAATTCGGGATCGTACAGGCGAGCAATCCGGTGCAGCCGCAGCCCGACATGGCCGCCGACGCAAATGACACGGCGGAGGCGCCGGACGACACGGCAGATGAGAACGCGGACCAGTCGGCCGCTGAGGCGGAACAGCCGGCGGTTACGCCGGATCAGCCCGGCGTAAAGACACCGCAGCAAATGCTGCAGGAGATGCAGCAACGGCAGATGCAATTGCAGCAGCAGCAACCCCCCGGACAACCACCCATTCCAGGACCGGGCGCGCCGCAGCGGCCGCCGCAAGAACAACGATAAGGGGCGAAGGCTGCAATTCGTTTGAATGACAAGAGGATGGGTTAGGCTTCGAGGTGATTCCTAAGCGCGTCTCGAGTCAAGGCTGACTTCCGCGGACGTTTTCGGGGGTTGGCGCGAAACGAGTGGGAGCGGGTGAAGTACCCTCGTTCATCGTTTTCTGCAAGAGTTTCCAGTCGCGCGCGACCTGTGCTTCGGAGATAAGTGGCGGTGACTTCCGCCGCAATTCAGCCTGAAGACGGGCCTCGAGAAGCTGACGCACTAACTGCGGAGGAGCGCTTCCGTTCAAGACGTTGTCGGCAGCGACTCCGATCTGCACCAGACTATCGCCCATTTGCACTTGAAGAACCGGCCGGCCCTGGTCGTCGACGCCTGTGTGCGCCTTGGATTGCATGCGCTCCCACACCTTGTCGACATTCTTTCCCGGGTTGTAAGGATACGCGCCCGCCAGAAAGTGTTTCAACTGTTGCTGATACGCCCGGCGGTCTTCAGGGTCTAGAGGCCGCTCGGGGGCGCTGCCCACGACGAAGACCTTGGCGTTGCGCGCGGGTTCGAAGTGGCCCGCGCCCGTACCCACGTAAACTGCGGCCACACATCCCGCAAAGATGGGGCTGACCACGGCGCTGGGCACGATGTACTTCGTCGACTTGAGAAAAGATTCGACCACTCCATGCACTGACGAACTGCGGGGCATGCTGCCGGGCACCTGCGAGATAATGAGGCGCGAGAACTGGAGTTCAGGATGGCGCGCGCTGAACCGGGTAAGCATTTTCGCCATCTGTTTCGGCGTGGTCATTCCAACATCGGCGATGATGCTGCGATGCAGGGACTTTGGGTAGTAGAAGTTGAAAACATCTTTGGCAAAGTCCGCGCAGTTGTTGGAGACGAGGCGGAAATGAGACTGGTTCGGCGATGAATTGAGTTTCCGGATGAGCGCCTCGTCCTGCTGTGGAGTGGTCTCAATCTCGAAGCCGTACATGGTGCGATCGTAGGAGGAGCCGACGAGTTCGTACCAATTCCCGGCGGGAGCTTCGCCATCCTTCGCATCGGGAGCGATGTCCTCGAGATATTTGCGGCGGTAGCGATCGCGCAGGAAGGCGGCCATCTTAGCGTCGGCAAACAGCGGCACTTCTTCGGGGCGTTCGACAGCATACAGGTATGGAATAAGAGGAATGGCGACCCAATCGTACCCGCCGACGCCGTCGTAGCGGCTGAGGACGATGCCGGTTTCTCCGGGGGCACAGGGGCGCAGAACCAGAGGGGTCTCGGCACAGACATCGGAAAGATATATCGCGGCATGACCAGTTGCAGTGAAGAATCCCAGCTTGCCATACGGTTCTTCCAGCAGCAGCGTCGCCGAGGCGCACGCCACCGAGGCGCAGGCCAAAACCACGACCACTAACCCGCTGACGGCGCGCCGCATTGGCTGGACGTGTGAATCCATAAAAGCCCTAGGCGATTACACTAACTTGCTTAGTAAGAACCCTTTAGGCAGAGATTAGTTGCCGGTAATCGCAAAGACCAGTTACGGAAGTGCCAAGAAATCGGGGTGGATGAAGGACCGACAGGAAGCGAATGCAAGGCGAATCTTGGGCTTGCAAGAGACACTTGCAACGGACAGCCGAGGCGGCTGTAGCTACGGGTTATCGATCGATGTCAGCAAGCGCAGTTTCGCCCACTGGGCGCTCTCGGCTACCGATGCGTCTTCGTCTGTGGCGAGCTGGTCGAGCAGGGGGAGGAATTCCCTGCTCCCGCTGTTCCCTATGGCGATGGCGACGTTGCGGCGGAGGCCGGAGCGCTTGGTGCGGCGGACGGGCGATCCGCGGAAGACCGCGCGAAATTCTTCTGGAGTCATTTCGGCAAGCCAGGCGAGGGCGGGGTTCACCAGGCCGGGACGGGGTTCGAATTCAGGCGCCTTGGATGCGGGGGCCTTGCGGTTCCATGGGCAAACATCCTGGCAGATGTCGCAGCCGAAAACGTGGTGGCCGATGCCCGCGCGAAGATCGTCGGGAATCGATCCGCGTTTTTCGATCGTGAGATACGAGATGCACTTGTGGGAATCGAGCTGATAGGGCGCGAGAATTGCGTCCGTGGGGCAGGCTTCGATGCAGCGGGTGCAGGTGCCGCATCGGTCGGGCGCGGGCAGGTCGGGCGCGAGTTCGAGCGACGTGAGGATGACTCCCAGGAAAAGCCACGATCCTCTGTTCTGGTTAATGATGCAGGTGTTTTTGCCGATCCAGCCCACTCCCGCATATTTCGCGTAGACGCGCTCGACGATTGGCCCGGTGTCAACGTAGCTGCGGGTGGTTAGCGTTGACTGGGCCTCGGCGGGCACGGACTCGCGCAGAGCAGATTCCACCTGCTTCAGTCGACGGAGAACCGCCTCGTGATAATCCTCGCGGCTCCAGGCATAGCGGGAGATCCATCCGCGGCTAGGGTCGCGGACTTGTGTCGAGTAGGGATTCTCCGTGTTGTAGTTGATGGCGCAAACCACCACGCTGCGTGCCCAGGGCGCGACGCGGCCGAGCGAGGCCCGTTTCAGGCTGCCTTGTTGATCCCGCGCCTCCAAATATTTCATTTCGCCGGCATGGCCAGAGGCAATCCATTGGGGAAAATAGTTGAGTTCGGAGGCATCCGCAGCGGGAGCGACACCCGCGAGATCGAAACCAGCCGCCTCGGCGGCTCGCTTGACGATGGCTTTCACGTCACTGATCTGACTGGCCAACGATCACCTCTGAGCAGGCGGTGGCGGATAGGCAGGACCGGCTAGACGCCGAGCTTTTTCACTTCCTCGTTGTAGTACTTGCGGTAGAGAATGTCCCACTCCTGTGAGCCTTCGAGGATGGTGCGCTTCTGGCTCTCGATTTTCTGGCGGGCGGCGACGTCGATTCTTGCTTCCTGCAGGAGCAGCTCTTCGAGGATTTTCCGTGTTTCCTGGCGGATGGTGTTGGGGTCTTCAATGAACTCGACCTCGTCCATCTGCTTGAGCACGTCGGAAACGGCCCGGGCCAGCACGTTGACTTTGTCGCGGCTCAGTCTCACAACACCGCCTTGTACTTGCGCACCAGTTCGGTCTTCACTTTGCGGAACATTTCCTGATAGTTGGCGCCGGTCTTCTGCATTTCGTCGGAGTAGGCTTCGAGGATGACGCGCACTTCGTCGTTGATCCGGTCCTCCAGCGAGAGCTCGTCGACCAAGGCGGCGTTCACCCGCTCGGTCACCGCGGGAACGACCGAGGTTTCTATAAACTTGCCAGCAATCAGTTTCTTGGTGACTTCGCGGGCCAGATAGCCCACATATTCTTTGGAAAAAAGCATGTGTGGATTGGGTGTCCTGCGTGCAAACGTTCGTTAATATGAATCAGAAAGTGTAACACAGCGGCGGGCGAAGCGGAGCCTTGTCCTTGGCCAACTCGAACATGCTCGGATCTAGTGGTCTGCGTTCTTAGCGGCAGTGCTCGCGAACTCGCGGTGGAGGAATTTGCCCAAAAGGACGCAGAGGATTCGGCGAGTTCGCAAAGCCCATCGAGCGGAGTTACGGTTTGGGGAATGCTATTTATCGAAGGTGGCTAGCAGTGTGTCCCAGAAATAAGCGGCATATTGAAACGGCCGGATCAAGAATGAAAGCCGCTGAAAACACAAGGTCCCTCCACTCCGCTTCGCACCGGTCGGGATGACAGAGTTGTTTCGCGAAGTTGTGGGACGGCACACTAGCGGCATTTCGACAATCGCTGCTACCAGAAAGATACATACAAAGTACGTGGCGATACGGCTGGTGGAATTGTTTTCTCTAAGTTCGGCTATGGTTCCTCGCGGGGGTTTGGAATTGATCCACGGAGGTCAATCCACGGTCGCGGGATTGAGGCAAGGCCCCGGGAACCACCTTTCGCAGCCGGGCTAGGGGTTCGGAGCCGGAGGCTGGTCGCGCAGGGTGTAGACGAACTGCCGGATTTCATGGCGCTCGCGCTCGGCCTGCCGCGCTGACTCCTTGGCGATCTGGTCATACACTTTTAGCTCCGCTGCAGCCTTGGCAGTATCGCCATGCTGCCGATAGGCCTGGGCCAAGCGATAGTGCGCCTCTTCCATCTGTGGATCTGCTTCGATGGCGTGCTGGTAGTCGGCGATGGCGCTCGGATTATCTTTCTGCTCGAAATGAAGGGTACCCAGTTCAAGGTAGGCGGCTCCGAACTTCGGATCGAACTGGACCGCCTTTTTCAGCAGGGCTTCGACCTGCGCCGCCGCAGTCATATCCTGCGACCCTTTCCGCAATTTCCAAAGGGCGACTGCATAGTAGTAATTCGCCGCTGCGTCTTCGGGGCGATGTGCGACGAAACGGTGCAGCTTTTCGACAACATCCTGCGATGGGGTGGGCTCTGCATTCAGCATTTTTCCCAGGAATACGTAGGGAATCGAATTGTCAGGATCGAGGTCGGAGGCCTCGCAAATTCGCTGAGCGGCCCGTTCGTAGGAGCCTTGGGCAAACCATGCTGCTCCGAGCCCGATCAGCATGCGGAGGGACTGAGGGAACAGATGGTTGCCCTTGGTGAAGACGTCCAGCGCGGGTTCGGGGGCGTGATGCAGCAGAAGTTCGGAACCCCAATCAAAAAGATAGGCCTCGCTGGGATCGAGTTCAGCGGCCCGCTGGTACTCGCGCACCGCCTCGAGAGAATTACCCAGTTTCTCCTGCACATCGCCGAGCAAGTGATGGAGTTCGGCTTTGCTGGACTGAGCCAGCAAGGCCTGCGCACGGTCGCGCGCCCGCTCGTAATTGCCAGCACGGGCATTGGCCAGGGCCAAATCGTAGGCGATCTCGGCGTTGCCGGGTTTGAGTTCGGCGGCGCGCTCGAGGTAGGGGATCGCCTCGCGCGCTTTGCCATTCTCGATCAGGATTTTGCCCAAGCGATGGTTTGCCGTAGGACTGTTGGAATCGTGTTCTACGGCCTCTCGTAGAGACTTCTCAGCAGAGACCGCAGTTGCGTCGGCGCCAGCGGGTGATTTGCCGAGGGAAACGGTTTCCTTGGCAAGCGATTCCCTCGCCCGCACAATCGTGTCGGAACCGTGACCGCCGAGATTCGTGGTGTCGGTGACTCCCGCGACCGTGAATTGAGGCTGGTCAAAGAACTCCGGTGCTCGCGCCGGCAACAGAGGTTTTGACGGCAGCAGCGTGAGATCAACATTTTTCGCTTCGTTCGGGCCCAAGAAGAGTGATGGAATTTCCGCATCGCTGTATCCAACCATCCTGGCCCGGAGAATATAGACTCCGCCGTGCAGCGCGACAAACCTGTAATTGCCTTGCGAATCCGTAGGAGCGGTTTGCGCCTGCAGAGTGTCTTTGACTTGCAAACGGATGGTTGCGCCGGCGAACGGTTTCCCTTGTGCGTCGCGAACCGTGCCGTATAACGAAGCTGAATCTTGGGACTGTAGAGGCAGCGCGAGCAATGGGAGCAAGACAAGCGCCACAAGGCCGGGCATAAGCCAAACAGACTTGAGTTGTTGTAGAACTGCGTAGAGACGGCCCATGGGGAAAGGCGTGACGGTCCAATGAGAAATGGCCCCGGTCGCGCCTAGACGGGAATTCTATCTGCGGGCCCTGCGACTCGCAACCGGGGCTCCGCGCTGTTCCGTTTTGAAATTCGGCAAAGGCGCTGGCGAAAGCTCTTCCTACAAAATAGAATGCAATGCTTTGTGACAAGTGGTCCAGGGGGAGAGATGAGATCGGTCCGGCTGTGGATGGTAGGAATCGCAATGCTGCTGGTAACGTGCCTGGCGGGCTGGAGCCAGCCGTCCCCGAGCAAGCGGAAGATCATCATCGATCAGGACGCCGCCGGACCGGGAGGAACGGACCAGCAGTCCATCCTATTGTTGATCCAGTCTCCGCAGGCCGAAGTGCTTGGCGTAACCGTGGTGACCGGGGATGCCTGGCTGAAAGAGGAAGTCGCGCACACCTTGCGCTTGCTCGAGATCATCGGGCGGACGGATATCCCGGTTGTTCCGGGCGCCGAGTATCCGCTGGTCAGGCGCAAGGAGGATACAGAACTCTGGGAGCAGCAATACGGATCTGTGCCCTGGGTGGGTGCGTGGACTCCGCAGGGGTATCACCCGGCCGATCGGCTGGGGGAAATGCCGGAGGGCCAGCCCACGACAAAACCTCTGGCCGAAGATGCAGCGCATTTTCTGGTTCGCCTAGTCCACAAATATCCGCACGAAATCACCATCTACGAAGGCGGGCCGATGACCAACCTTGCGCTGGCCCTTTCGATCGATCCTGAGTTCGCGGGGTTGGCGAAAGAACTGGTGTTCATGGGGGGGAGCCTAAATCCAAAGACGGACGATCCCGAGTTCGTGAATACGCCCCGGCACGAATTCAATCTCTGGTTCGATCCGGAGGCGGCACACATCGTGCTGATGGCGCCGTGGAAGAAAATTGTCTGCACGACCGTGGATATTTCCGTGAAAACGCGGCTGACTCAGGATTTGATCAACCGGGTTAAAGCGGGCACGACGCCCGCGGCTCGCTATGTTGGATCGTATTCGCATGTCTCTGGTGAATACAACTATTTATGGGACGAACTCGCGGCGGTGGCGTGGATCGATCCGAGTCTGATCACGGCGAAGGACGCCAGATATCTGGATGTCGACTTGAACCACGGCGCCGGGCATGGAAATACGCTGAGTTGGAATGAGCGCGACAAACCGAAGATCGTCGGGCCCGTTGCCGAAGTGCAGGTTGATCTGGATACCAAGAAGTTCTACAAGATGTTCGTCGATTTGCTGACGGCACCGACACCAAAGCCTTGACCCGCCATATCGACGCAGCCTGATGCATTTCTGCTGGGGGAAAACGCGTAGCAAAGCAACGTCTCTACAGTTGGTCAAGCATCTGCTTGGCCTGCGGGTGATCGGGGTGCTGCTTAAGCAGATCGAGCAGAACGCTGCGCGCCTTGTCCCGCGCGCCTTCCAGCGCATAGACACGCGCCAGATTCAGATACGCCTGTTCGAACGCCGGGGCCACGCGAATGCATTGTTCGAAACTGGCGACGGCTTCATCCCGGCGCTGCGTGACCAGGTAGAGAATGCCCAGATTGTTCAGCGCCTCCGGATAAACGGGACGAGCCTTCAAGGCTCGCTGCAAATGCTCGTACGCTTGGGCGGTGTCGTCGGCCTGCGCGAACACCATTCCCAGACTGTAGTTCGCCTCAGGATCTTGAGGAGCAAATTCCAGCGCGTGCTCCAGCACCTTGCGCGCGTCTTCCCAGCGTTTTTCCGCACGATAGGCGTTGCCGAGGTTGTCGAGCGACAGCAGGTGGTGAGGGTTCAGCCGCAATGCCTGCTGAAAGCACGCGACGGAATCGTCCATGCGTCCTTCCCGCGTGGCGATGACGCCGAGGTTATTCCAGGCATCCGTCAGAGTATCGGGATAGGTGGCCGGAAGTTTCACGGCGCGTTCGAAAACCTCGCGTGCGGCGGCGTTTTTGGTCGGATTCAGGTAGACGCTGCCGATGCCGTTCAACGCCTCGGCGCTCGAGGGATCGTCGCGCAAGGCCCGCTGGAATGAGGCTTCGGCCTGGTCGAGATATCCGCGCTGGAAAAAAAGGGCACCATAGGAAAGGTAATTGCGGCCAAAATCGAGAGAGTAGGCTGCACTGAGGAAAGGCAACCCGCGCGACAAGCGCTCCGCGTCAGTTTTGGGAATGTGCTGGAAGTCCTGGTCCACGTGGTCGGGAACGATCGGGCCCTGATACACCTTCACAATGTCGCCTTGGCTGTCGATCAGAAATGAAGTGGGCAGGCTGAGATCGCGGTGGCGGTCGAATAATTGGCGGTAGAGAATGTTGTAGATGGCCGCAGCATCTTCCGATGCACGCAGAATCGGAAAAGAGAATTGCTGAGCGAAGGCGCGAACCGCGTCAACGGCGGAATCGTCCACGTTTACCGTGATCAGCTGCAGGCCTTTGGTCGCCCAGGCAGCGTGGGACTTCTGGAGCACGCTCAACTCCTCCCGGGAAGCGGGGGACTTCGTGGTCCAGAAGTTCAGAAGCGCTGGCTTGCCGCGGGTCGCCGAGAGCATGCGAACTTGTCCAGACAGGTCGGGGAGAGAAAAATCGGGAGCGGCCACGGGTGCCAGAAGCCACGTTTCCACTTTGGCCGGAAGCGCTTCGACTTGTACGACTTCCGCCGCAACGGGACTGCGCTTGGTCGATGGCGCTTGGAACGGGTCTATGCGCGAGGGTTCCGCGCCTTCTTCCACCCAGATCCGGTGGTTGATTGGGAGGTCGTAAAGTTCTTGCACCAAGCCGCCGGGCCAGCGAATCGACGCTCGCACCGGACCTTTCGTCTCCCCAAGGCCGAAGAAAACCTCTTTGCTGTGCTGGGAGAGAAAACCGGATCCGGCCTGAAGCATCCTCGTCTGCCGACCGGCGCTGCTTTCAATTGTGACAGAGGCGCCGATAGCGTCGTGGTTGCTCCTCGTACCTTGCAAACGGAACGCGATCGACGGAGGTAGAGTCTCCATCCCGTTTTTCAAGATCCGCAACTGCGGAGCGTTGCGATTCTTCAGGAAAACTTCGAGGCGGCCATCGTGATCGAAGTCGGCGAGGGCGAATGCCCTGCCATCTTCCGCGAAATCCAGGCCAACCACGGCGGACACGTCAGAGAAAGTTCCATCCCGGTTGTTGGCGTAGAAAACGTTCCGCTCGTAACCGCTCCAGGTGCCATCGGAGCGAATGAGTTCGTTGATCGCATTCCAACCCTGTTCGTAGGTGTGCCACGCCCGCGCGTCGTCGGGGGAACAGGCAACAACCTGCCGCCAGAAAAAACTGTTGAGGTCCTGACGCGAGGGGCCGGAGACCATTCCGTTGGCGATGTAAAGATCGGGGAAACCGTCGTGATCGAAATCGAATGCGTCGCTCGACCACGACCATCGTCCCATTCCGGCGCCTGAGACATTTGTGGCGTCGTCAAAGGCTGCGCCGCGATTATGCAGCAGCGAATTTCCCATCGCGTGTTTTTGATAGAGGGAGCGGATTTCTTTCGGGGAGTCTTTCCTGAAGGTTCCCTGCGTGGAGATGCGTTCGCCAGCCGCGGTCCACATGTTGGCGACGTAGAGATCGTCCGCGCCGTCATTGTCGTAGTCAAGCCAGGAGACGCTCATTCCTGCCCCGATGTCCTCGACTGCAGCCTGCGAAGCAATATCGATGAAGGTTCCGTCACCCTGGCTCCGGTAGAGATTCTTGCGACCAAAATCATTGACCACGTAGAGATCGGGCCAGCCGTCGCGGTTGTAGTCGCCCCAACCACAGCAAAAGCTGTAGCGCGTGTTGTTCTGATTCAGGCCTGACTGGGCGGTGACGTCGCGGAACGTGCCGTCGTGGTGATTGCGCATCAGGAAGTTGGGCGGGCCATTCTCGGCGTCGTGATACGGAGAGGGATATTTGTATTGCCCAGTGCCCTGGTAGTAGGCGTAGAGGCAGAAATAGACGTCGAGCCAACCGTCGCGATCGTAGTCCGCAGCGGCAGCGCCTGTGAAGGTTCCCTGGGGAGGACTCGCGAACTGGAACGCATCGGGCTTCTGGCGAAACTTGCCACCGCCTTGATTCAGGAACAATAGCGGGCCGTTCGCGCGCACCACAATAACGTCTTGATGGCCGTCGTTGTTGAAATCAGCGAAGAGCGCGCAGGCGGAATTTTCGAGAACGCCCAAGCCCGACGATTCGGTGATGTCCTCGAACGTGCCGTCGCCGCGGTTGCGATACAGGCGATTGGGCAGGCCTGCAGGTTGACAAACGTAGAGATCGTCGAAGCCGTCGTTATCGATGTCGGCCACGGAAACGCCGTTGTGCCCGTAGATGTCGATCCCAGATGCGCCGTCGAGGACGGTGCGCCAGTAGTCGGTGCCATGCAGGAGTTGGGCGGAGTAAGAGGAATTGCTGCCGAGCGCGCCTGACGTAACCTCTGAATAGACGGGCATAGTCGATCGGGATTGAATCTCGTCGAGCACTTGCCAACTGCGGAGACCAAACGCACCCGAGGCCTGCGGCACCCATATCAAATCCCAGTTGCCGACACGCTGTTCACGATAGAAGCTGGCGCCGGTGCCCACGATTTCATAACGCACTCGCGTCTGCAGGCCTTCTGGCAATCGAGTCGGAGAATCGTTCGGGCCCACTGCTTCAATGCCGGTGATCTGAAATTCGGCGGTTACGATCCTTGAGAAGGAGCTTAGCGTGGACTGCCACTCCCGCAGAAAGCCTTCGCGGCTGAGCATAGCCTGAGGCGCGAATTTGTTCTGGCGCACTTGAATCGGCGAACTGGAGCGCACGACCCGTGATTCCGCGGCTCGGAGCGACGCTCCGGAGAAATCCACCGCGAGGACCCTCGCGATTGTCTGAACATCCCGCGGAGACTGCAGGAGGCTGGCGCTCCATTCCGCAAGGATCGCCGCGACCTGGTCAGCATATTTTTCCGTGATGAAATCGTCGCGAGCGGCCTGCACCTTCAGCAGTGTGGCGTCGAGAGGCCGCTCGGTGCGGTAGTGCGGTTGCAGATGGAATCCGGGCTCCGAAGCTGGAGTATCGCGGAACACAACGGATGTGAGACCGGGGAACGCAAGCCCCCACAGGCTCGCGGGAATCAAAGTTGCTCCGGCCCCCTGACAAAAGCGGACAAGAAACTCGCGCCGGCGAAGATCAGCGGATTGAGGCGGCTTCCCTGCCCAGTTCAGAGTGGTGTCCCTCGGAGAGTCACGTGTGGAACCGAAACTAACATTCGCGTTTGGGCGGGTCAAGGCGTGTGAGTGATCGGCGCAGGCTATTGGCTAACGGCGTCGCTAACACGCGGATATAATCTTTTTCATCTTTCCGGAAATGCAATCGCGAACCTTCATGAGCCCAGCCATGAGCCCAGCACACCTCCAGCAGCGTGTATGGTGCACGGCCGCGCTGTCGTTGCTCCTGATACTGGCCCAAAGTTCCCTGGGGCAGGCGCCCCCAGCCACGCCGACCGCAGCATCAGACACGGCGGAGGCCCATCTGGGTAAGGGTTATGACGCCCTCAAGCAGGAACGGTACGACCTCGCTGAAAATGAATTTCGAGCCGCCCTTACGCTCGATCCTTCCCGCCGACTGGAGGCGCGCACGTTTTTGGCGGTGGCGCTGTTTGAGCAACACAAATCCGCAGAGGCCCGTCGCGAATTTGAAGCGGTGCGGCGCGAGACCGGGGATCATCCCAACATCTTGTATTACCTGGGAAGGCTGGACATTGAGAATCGAGATTTCGAGAGCGCGATCAAGAACCTGAGTCAGGCCATGACCAAGCCTCCCTTCCCGGATACCCCTTATTACCTCGGATTTGCGTATTTCAAACAGGGCGATTTGACCAACGCGGAAAAGTGGCTCAAGGAAGCGGCCCAGATCAACCCGCGCGACTCTCGCATTCCGTATCAGCTTGGACTGGTTTTTCGGACGCAGGGCCGCGAGGAGGAAGCGAAGAAATCCCTCGCCCTGTCGGAGGAGTTGCACCGGCAAGATGACACCGAGATCCAATTGCGGACCGCATGCGCGCAGAAGTTGGACACGGGCCCCCGAGATGAGGCGCGCGCCCTCTGCGACAAACTCTACGATCCAAATGATGCGGAGCGACTGACGAAACTGGGCGTGATTTATGGCCAGCACGGTGACCTGGAAGACGCGCTGAAGCCGTTGCTGCGAGCTGCGGAGATATCCCCGCAATCTCCGCAGTATCAGTACAACCTGGCATTCACCTACTTTCAGCTGAATCGTTTTGAAGACGCGCGCGTGCCTCTGGCGGAAACCCTCAAGCGCTGGCCCGATCTGTTTCCGCTGAATGCGCTGTATGGGGCCGTCCTGGTGAAACTGGGGGAACCCGACCAGGCCTATGCCGCGCTACAGCACGCGCGGCAGCTTAACCCGCAGGATTCCTCCACGGCAGATCTGCTGTACATCACGACGATGAGGTTGGCCGAGAAGAGTCAGACCGCGCGACAGTATTCAAACGCGCTGCGTTATTTCGAAGAAGCCGCGAGACTCCGGCCGGACGATCCCGAACCTCACCGGGGCATGGCTGAGATCTACACGCATACCGGGAAAGCAGCGCAGGCCGCGACCGAGCGGCAGCTAGCCAGCCGACTCAGTAATAAATAAGACCATGAGGGGCGACCACGGATGCGGCAGGTTGCGCTCTCTACTGTTCGGCCCCTGCGGACCCGGTGAGGCTCTTGGCGGAATCGGCGGAGGTGGCCAAACGACTCGGCTGCAGCGCCAGGAGTTGTTGCAGGAGCGCCAGATCGCGCTCGACATCGGCGTGAGCCGTTTTTTGGGCGGCGGTGGATTTTAATTCTTCGCGCAAGCGTGCCGTCACCAGTCCCGCGGCAAACTCGTGGGCGCCCGAGTCGCTTAGGATATTGGCTCGCGTAATGCCCACAGACGTGAACTCTCCGCTTACGCGCACCTGCAGGGCTGGCCCGCCGGAGGCATCGAAGGCCGGCTGCGCCTCGGCGTGCAACGAAGCCCAGCGGCGCTCGTCTGCCGCGGCGTCCGTGGAAGGCCCAGTCCCGACCAGTTCTTCCAGTTGATCCTGAACCGCGCGGCGATCCGTTGCCGTCAGGGCGGAATCCAACTGATGCTTGGAATCGAGGATCAGCTTGTCCTTCGCCGGGTTATAGTGCCAGTGCCCCACATACACAGCAACCATGCTGCCCGCGATGTAAGGGTTCAACAGGAACAACGGCAGCATATATTTCTTGGCGGTTACCGCAACTTCCAAAACTCCGCGAACACGCTTGGAGCGCGGAATCGTGCCTGGGACTTGAGGAATCACGAAGCTTGCTGACTGTAATTCGGGATGAAGGCGACTGTACTTGGAAAGCGTTCTTGCCAACTGCTTCGGTGTGGTGACGCCCAGGTCGGCGATGATGCTGCGATGCACCGAGTGCGGGTAATAAAAGCTAATGATCTGACGCGCAAAGTCCGCGCAATTCGCGGTCACCAGATTCCAGTGCTGGTGATTGGGACTCTCGTTGAGCATGCGGATCAGCTTCTCATCCTGCTCCAGGCTGGTCTCGATCTCAAATGTGTAGATGGTTCGTATGTACGAGGCTCCGATCAACTCATACCAATTTCCGTCCGGAGTCCCGCCATCGGGAAGGTCCGGAGCGATCGATTCCAAGTGATTGCGCCGGTACCGATCCCGTAGAAAACTGACCAGTTTTCTGTCGGCATAGAGCGGGATGTCTTCCGGCTTTTCAACGCCGTACAGATACGGGATTAGCGGGATTGCGACCCAGTCGTATCCCGCCACACGGAGATAGCGGCTAATCACGATCCCGGTCTCGCCCGGTTCACAGAGGCGCAAGACAACCGGGGAGGAGGCGCAGATTCGGCTAAGGTACACCCCGGCATGGCCTGTCCCGGCGAGAGCGCCATCGTAACCGTAGGGCTCTCCGAGGAGCAGCGTTGCCCCGGCCCGCGCCCGGGAAATCGCGCACAGCGAGAACAACAGAACGGCGCTCAATCTCGTCAGTCGCAAAATAGCCTCTGGTCGAACACCAAGTCCCTCCGCTCAACCTCTTCTCAAAAGCTTGAGGGCTTACATCTAGTTTAATCCAGCTGCTCCAGATGGTTAACTGTCAAAAAGTACAGGGCGAATCTACCGGGTACAGTGCAGGAGCTGCTCTGGAGGCTCGCGTTGGAAGGGTCACGCTCGACGAGCATTCGATCCCGGCAGGAGCTCGCTGGCCACAAACGGCAAGTCGGGACTTGTGGAGCACCCGATCCTCGTGATTCCAGCGATTGGATTCTTATGGCGCGGGTTTCGCCACCGGATGCTCGGGACGGACATCGTATTCCGGATGTGGAACGCCCATCATCCATTTGTCGAACCAGCCCACGATGTGGTCGAGACGTTCGATGCGATGCCAGGGCTCTCCGGAACGCGAAAGCTCATGAGTCTCTCGCGGAAAGACCACCATGACGGTTGGTCGTTTCAAAAATTTGAGCGCGCGGAACAACTGCTCGCCGCCTGAATCCTGTGGAGTGCGGTAGTCGGACTCGCCCAGCACAAACATGACCGGGGTATGGATGTTCTTCACAAAAGTGATGGCGGAGCGGTTGCCGTAGTCCTGCGGGTCTTCGAAAGGCGGCGCCTTGAACCAGTTCGGCTGGAAGAGTGTGAAGTCGGCGGTGTACCACCACGAGGCCCAGTTCGAAATGTCTCGTTGCGACACCGCCGCCGCGAAACGGTCGGTGTGCGTGATCGTCCAGTCGGTCAGGACGCCGCCGCCGCTGCCGCCCGTGACTCCCAGTTTTTTCGGGTCGATGTAACCACGCTTTAGGAGTTCATCCACTCCGACCATCAAATCGCGGTAGTCGTCTCCCGGATAGTGATACTGAATAACGTTGCCAAAATCCTGGCCGTAGCTGGTCGAACCGCGCGGGTTGACGTAGAGGACCACGTATCCTCTGGCCGCCATCCATTGAAATTCATGATCAAAGACCCAGCCGTAGGCGGCATGCGGCCCGCCGTGGATGTTCAGGATGAGTGGATATTTCTTCTGGGGATCGAAGTCGGGCGGTTTCTGAATCCACCCTTGAATGGGCTTGCCGTCGAAGCTGGTGTAGTTAATCTCCTCCGGCGCCGTCAGGTTGAGTTGCGACCAGAGCTTGCGGTTGAGGTCGGTGATGCGGGTTTGTGAGCCGTCGGCCGCAATGGTGAATAGATCGCCGAGCATGACCGGCGTGGAGACCAGGGCGACGATGGTTTGGGCATCCGCCGCCACCGCGAAGTCGAGCACCGCCTGATCACCGTGCGTGATTTCGGTTACGGCGCCGGATTGGGTGTCGACCCGGACGAGAAGCGTGCGTCCTTGCTTCTCTACTGAGTCCACGAGCCAGTGCCCGTCCGGCGACCAGGAGAGTGGGCGCCCCCTGCCGCCGCGCGGTGCGGCATTATCGCCGAAAACGGAGCTGCCCATGTCGAAGTCGTAATCGACGGTTAAGTTTTTCGGTTGCGCGCTGGTGGCTACATCCATGACCCAAAGGTCGGGCTCCGAATAGGAACGGACCGGCTGCGCGACCGAGCCGTGGAAGGCAAACTTGCGGCCATCCGGGCTGAGCACGAGATCGCCGATGCCCATGGGAACAGCGGCCAGTTTATCGGGAACTCCACCCGCCGCTGGGACAGAGTAAATCTCCGTGGTTGGAAGCTCGTAATAGGGCTCGTCAATGCGCCGAGTAAGGAAATAAATGCGCGCGTTGTCGCGGCCCCAGACGATTTCGCCCTCGTCGAAATCTCCGCTGGTCAGTTGCACCGGCTTAGGGAGTTCGTCGGAGGTGGCGGGTACGTCCAGCACCCAGATATGCTCGTGGCGCTTGGGGTCGAGATAGCCTTCATCGTTGCTGCGATAAACCGCGCGGCTGATCACGTGGACGTCGGGTTCGTGTTCACCATCCGCTCCCGCCGGTTTGGGCTGCCCGGTGTTCTTTTCGGTTTCCGGTTCTTTGGCCTCACTGCTCTTCGCGCCAGTTTTCTTGCGCTGGGCCTTTTCAATGTCTTCCGGAGTTGTAGAACTCACAAAGGCGATGCGCTTGCCGTCAGGCGACCACACCGGGTCCGCGGCGCCTTTCGGAAGATCGGTGAGGATCCAAGCTTCCCCGCCTGCCAGAGACAACATGGCGATTTGAGGAGGCTTGGGCTTGCCAGTTTCGTCTTTGTCACCACCGCGCACAAAAGCGATACGCTTACCATCCGGCGACCACCGCGGCCGGGCGTCGTGCTTGCCGTTGGTCATCCGGAGGGGAGGCTCGTCGCCGGAGGTGCCTGCTGTCCAGATGGAGGTCTCATAGCCAGTGCGCTTCTCGTCCACGTTGACACGGGTGAAAGCAACGCGCGAGCCGTTGGGCGAGAGTTGCGGGTTGGCAACCCAGATGAAATCAAAAAGATCCTTCTCAGTGATGGCACGTTGTCGGGCGGCCGGAAGTGTGGAGTTTTGTGCGAACAGGGCAGCCACCATCGCAAAACTGCAGAACATAGCCGTGAAGGGAGATTTCATGCGCATCCTCGGGCCGCGGTGCAGGCGGCGATTCAGCATTGTGCACTTGCGGAGGCAGGTGGTCAAACCACCGGGATAACGCTGTGAGGATCAAGCTTGCGCCGCGGAGGGTGCATATCCGATCGAATGGGGCGAGAGAAATTCGGTCGGCCCTAGGGGACGATTTTCAAACTTCTGCTGCTGCCAGGCAGCTCTCGATCTAGACGCACAGCATTCCGCGGGCTCGGCATACTGAGCCAGTGCCCTAGTTTGCGCTCGCAGCCACCAAAAGTGGATAGAACACTAAACTGCAGCCGGTGTATGAGGAACAGGAAATAATGCCTTTTCTGAGCAGATGCGCCGTCGAGTTTGGCGGGACTGACTCCTCAAACTGGGCTTTCACGATGCTTTCTCCTGCCTGTCGGAGCAACTCAGACCCGCTGACAAACCTCGCCTTTTCCACCTTTCCGCCCACGAGCAGGACGTCGAAGTCCGCGCTCGCAGTTTCCTTGGTAATCGCAGGAAGTTTGACGGTACGCATCTGGTTTAATTCTTCTCTCGCGCTCATCCGGTTCCTGGGAAGAGAAACGTGGGCTAGGTTTCGCATGCGCGACGGGGTCTCTTCCAGCCGGGGATTCGCTTCGAGTGCAAGATTGTACATGTGAAGCGCTGCTGGCAGTTTTTTCTCCTTCTCGTACACCTGGCCGAGGTGGTCGCCCACTACTCCATCCTGTCCGAGTTGCCAGGCTGAGATCAGGTAACTCTCTGCCCGTGCTAGGTCGCCCATTTTGAAATAGGTCCAGCCGAGCGTGTCCCAGTAAGCGCTGATCGTCAACGGAAGCAGTCGTTCCGGGGTCTGAATGCCCTCAAGATCCAGCTTCTGTGATCGGTCCTCCACTTCTTTCACAGACCGCTGCGAATAGGCGAGGGAGTCGGGGAGGTTCGTGTCAGCCTCGGCCATCTCATAAGCCACATTGTTGAGCATCTCTGCTCCCGAATCGATCTCCAGCGCTTTGTGCAGTGCGTCAAGCCCCTGTTCTGTGTTGTGGGAGCGTAAGCGGACGATCCCCAGTCTCATTTGCGTATATGCGTCAGAGGGGTTCGCCTTAGCTGCGGACTCAAAGAGTGACAACGCCTCAGGATAACGCTTCTCTGTCATGTAAAGAGCGCCGAGGTTGACCGCGACGTCTTGATCACCTGGAGCGATGCTTTGCAGTTTTTGCCACGTGGCAATGGCCTTGTTTCGGTTCCCGAGGTCCATGTCCATGAAGGCCAGGAGCTTGTAAGGAATAACCTGCTTCGGGTCGGCTTCGACAGCTTTCTGGAACGCATTGAGGGCGGAATCCTTGTCTCCACTTGCGGCGGACCTCCAGCCCAACTCAACCCAAGCGCGGGAAAAATTCGCGTCCAGCGAAACCGCGTATTTCAGAGCCGTGATCGCAGAGGTGGAATCCTTCGTCCCCATCGACTTGCGGGCATTTTCTTCCGCTTGAAGCGCCTCCGAATTAGAACTGGCTGGAAGCTGCGACAGGCTCTGGCGAAGTAGCTCTGCAACGCGGGTAGCTCCCTGTGCTGGCGTAGCAGCTGGGCTGATTGCAGCAACGCCAGCAGATACGCGGAGGAAAGTGTAGCTGTTGTAGTAGTCCGAGATCGCTTTCTGGAATGTCTTGTAACTAGTCAACTGATCAGGCGTCACCGCGCTCGCTTTGAGCAGCAGTCGCCGCCTCGTTATTAGCACGCCTTCGCGCACTTCCGAACTCCCCTGGAACTCGGCAAAGCTCTCTTTCAACTCCAGCGAAGGCGACGATTCGGCAGACCATCCTTTTGGCAACTCGATTCGTGACTCGTATTGCGACTCCCCCGCAAAGCCAACCCAGAAGGGCGCCCTCCTACTCAGGTCCTCATCATTGACCGCCCGAATACTCAGTGGGATCGGAAGCACGAATCGGTGCTTGTCGCCACCGGCGAAGTCTTTCAAAGTGTAGTCATACGTTACGACAAAAGGTTCTTCGGTCCTCTCGGGCGGACTGGCTTCTACGTGACTGATCGTTCCGCCCAGTTGCGCTGCATAAGAATTCCGCTGGAGCAGATCTGTCCACCGCGACTCCGGCACTTGGCGAAAGGCGCGCCGAAAATATAGTTCGCTGTCGCCTCTCTGCTTCCACTCCTGATGCGCTTCCAGCGTGCCGTTGTCGTCGAGCTTGGCGGTAATTGTGTAATTGTCATTGTTGGCAAACGGGGGATTGGCTGGTGTGGTCTGGAACGTAACTTTGTCAGGAGCGATCACGAGCGCGGGTTTCCCGCGGAGGGGATTGACCAGATACCCGATCGCTGTCACCTCTGGTGTTGTGTCCATCCAAGACAGCGCGCTTCCCTTCGCCACGACACTAATGACATGGTTGAACTGTCCGGGCGAGGGTACGTCGGCGTCCACCGCCGCCTGACTATTAATCAATGCTGGGGACGCTCGGATTCCGACGGCGCTCAGCAATGCTGCCAGCAATGTGTGCTTGTCTTTACAGTCGCCATATTGGTTTCCGAGAATTTCCGCTGCCGCATGGGGTTGATAGCGTCCGATGCCAAAAGAAATCGCTACATAGCGGTAGCGCAGACTGACATAGTTGTAGATGGCGCGTATTTTCGTATCGTCATCCGAGAGACCCTTAGTCAGCTCCTCCGCCTTGGCCTTTACTTCCAGTGACGGCTTGATCTCTTCTTGCTGCAAACCGTCATACCATCGACCAACTTCCTCCCAGGTGCGGAAGCTGCTGATCAGCACATCCGGTGGCGGGAGCAAGCCAAGGAAAGCGTCGTAACCCTGAACCTCTTTTTGTTTCTGCAGGCTCTCACTTTCGAGATTCGATGTTTTCCAACTGTAAATGCGGCGGCCGTTTTCCTCGCGCGTCGTTGGCTGGATGGTTTGATTCTTGAGTTTCACCTCGCGTTCCCGGGGAACACTAATCTCGAGCTGCTCGTCGAGAGCAATTACGCTCTTTATAAACTGATAGCCGAACCAGAATTGTCCTTTGGCAAGCGGTTTCTCCAGTTGCCACCGAACGGAATACGCTAGCGTAACGCCGGGTTCGAGTCCTTTGACTGCGACGTGCTGCTCGCGCAAGTCGCTGTATAAGGGTGCCTCGCGATAGATCTCAGAAGTCACGTCCTGAATCGAGTCCAGAGGGGTCACGACTACCGACCCGTTTGGTTTGGTTACCCGGACATCTTGCACCTCGATACCTTCAACCGATGCCTGGTAGGGGAAGGGTAGGACCCCATACTGTCGCACACCAGCGTCGGACTGTATGCGCACGCGGGCGCGGAGCTCGCGCGTGGAGGTGCCGTCGGATTGGAAAACCACCCGGGTCGCCCATTGCTCAATGACCGCACCTTCCTTGGAAAAGCTTTGACTGGGCTCGTCCTTCCTGGCTGATGATTGAGCAAAACTGGGGACGGAAGGAAAAAGAAGGGCCAAAGCGAGGAGAACACTGAGGAACCCAAGTTTAAACATAAGTGGCTCTGCCATCTTACCCCTCTGGCAAGAGCACGAACAACGGAGGCTTTGCTCCACGTTAAGGTCGGGACGGTTGTCGTCCGCACTCGGTTCATGAATCCGCATCGGGTAGCTGGTCGGGATACACTCCCGGCACACCTGTCCAAGGTGGCTGTCCTATTATGGGGAGCTTAATGGAAGCGTCTCTGCAACGGGACCCCCATCGTTCCTCTGGCTAATGTCTTCGGGAGATTCACGCGTCCCTCAGAACGTGAATCGTACGGCGAACTGCAACACGCGTGGAAGACCGCTCGGGCTAATTTCCTGCAGGGCTCCGAAATTGCCCGGGCCGGAGTTGGGCATCAGGTAGCACGTCTGATTCGGCGTTGCGCCATCACCACAGTTGGTGCCGATGGGGTTGTATTGCAACTGGTTGATCCCGTTGCCGTTCTGCACATAATAGTTGGCGTGGTTGAACAAATTGAACGCTTGCACCTGAAATTGCAGTTCTTTGCCTTCCTTGATCGAGAAACTGCGAGCTAATCCGACGTCGATCCTTTCCAGCCACGGGCCGTAGAAAGAATTCAGGCCGACTCCCGGCGTGGGGCCACCGCCATTGATGCCCGCCGCGGTGTTCGCGGTGCCTTCGTTAAAGGCGCTGTCGTTCAGATTTCCATTGGCGCCGTCACAATTCGCGAATGACAGGGTCGAACTGGTGCACGCGGGACTCAGCAGACCAGCGTAGGGACGGCCGGAAGAGAACTCCATCACACTGCTGAGCCTCCAGCCCGCGAGCAGGGCGCGCCCAGTATCGGAACTGGTCAGTCTTTCCAGCCGGGGCTGGTAGACGCCACCAAAACTAAATCGATGTCGCTGGTCGAGCAGCGAAGCAGCATGGGTATTGCTGAAATCGAACTGATTGTTGAAGTCCATCCCATCCAACATGATGCTCTTGGCGAAGGTGTAAGAAAATTGCAGAGAGAGCCCTTGTGTCATGAGACGCTGCAACTGCAGAAAGAACGAATTGTAATGGTTTTGCCCGGGGCTGATCAGCTCGTTGATCTGGTTAAAGTTGGAGCTGATGCGGCCTTCGGCGAGCATCCCGTTGTCCATGTTTGGCAGGCTGACGGTCGGCCCACTGCAGGGTGCGGTGGTTGCGTTCGGGGGACAGACTACATACGTCGTCGTGCCTCGCAACGGATTCAGGTTTAAGTCATAGGCGCTGCCGGAAAGCAGATGCACCCCGTGATTCCACATGGTGCCAATGGTTAGGGTGGTGTCCTCGAAAATCTCACGCTCAATCTGCAAGCTCGCTTGCAAAACATAGGGAACCCTGAACTGCAGAGAAACCAGGGAAATGTCGGGAGAAGCCGCGAACAGGGCGGAGTTAGCGGGGAGGATATTCGGAAACGACGGCACCTGCTGGTTCGGCGGACCCGCCCCATACGTGACACTTGCCGAAGACTGCTGTGACGCCAGTCCGTTTGACACTACCGCGTTGCGGTAGTTCAGGCCGTTCATGTTCGTATAGAACTGTCCGAATCCGCCACGCACTACCGTCTTCGAATCAGGTTGCAAGGCAAATCCGAAGCGCGGCGCCAGGCGGCGAAACTGGTTTGGATACTGCCCGGTGAGCGGGAAGGCCGGATTTTTCGCGGGCTGCGGGTAAACCTGGAAGTCTTCGCGCAAGCCCATTTCCAGCGTCAACTTTGGCAAAGCCCGGAACGAGTCCTGGA
The DNA here is from genome assembly GCA_049792875.1 of Candidatus Sulfotelmatobacter sp. Classification (GTDB taxonomy): domain Bacteria; phylum Acidobacteriota; class Terriglobia; order Terriglobales; family Acidobacteriaceae; genus Sulfotelmatobacter. The sequence goes on along the minus strand of JBARBI010000111.1, from coordinate 1,961 downwards.
CGTAGAATCCATAGTAGGGCACGGAAAAAGAAAAAGTCGGATTCCCCGAGGTTTGGCTGAAGAGGTTGTATTCCCCCAGCGCGAAGGCCTGCAGATTCGAAAATTCATAACTGCCGAGGAACGACCCGAACTGGACGTCGGCGTTCGGGTCAGCGCCGCCATCATTGTTATCCGCGTCCCAGGCGCGGCTCATATCGAAACCGAATTGCAAGGTGTGCTTGCCGATCACGTAATCGATCCGGTCGGCGACAGAGTACTGTCTTTCAAAAACCCTTCCCACGGAGAAAGGAGCATTGCCCAGGATGAAAGCGGCGGGACTATCCAGAATCAAAGTGGGGGTATTTGGAGCCGAACCGGTTGGGGTCGAGATCTGGTTGTCTTGCGAGGTGCCGGCGTGAAATTCGTTCAGCAGGTTGGAGGAGAAGGTGTGAGTCCATCCCAGGCTGGCTTGGAAGGCATGCACGTAGGCGTTGGCCAGAGTCTGCATCCCATAATTACCTACAGTAGGGTCGGTGATGACGCCGCCGGGCGAGTTAAACCGGTTCACATTTAGACTGAGGAACAGGCCATCTCTGGAACTTGGCTGATAGTCCAGACGAGGCGTGAACACCAAATCGTTGCGCTCTCTGGCTTTGGTGCCGAGATTCGAGTTTAGGGCGGTCACAGTGTTGGACACTTGTTGGAGGTAAACCGGGTTGTTGGGGTCCGGCGCGGTGTCGCCGCCCGGCATGGGCAAGGGCCCGTTCGGCGGAGGCAGCACCGTTCCGGCCGGAATATTGAAATTAGCACTCAAGAAGGTAGCTAAGGTCGCCGGCGTTGTTGCCAACGCGGGGTTGATGACCGGAATCGGATTGTTGCGCAGTTGCTGCTCATAATCCACAAAGAACCATAAGTGGTTAGGTCGGATCGGCCCACCCAATCCAGCGCCGAATTGCTGCAAAGCATCTTCCGGTTTCGGTAGCCCGTTTGCCTTATCGATTGCGTCGTTGGCTCCCGTCGCTGAGTTCCGGTTGTAATAGAACGCGCTGCCGTGGAAAGCGTTGCTCCCCGACCGGGTCACGGCGTTGACGAAGCCTGCTCCACCTCCATAGATGGCCGAGTATGGGCTGACCGAGACCTGGAACTCCTCGATGGCGTCCTCGCCATACAGGTAGGGGATGCGGTAACGGCCTATGATGTCGGCGAAGTAGTTGCTGGTGGCGTTCGTTCCGTCGACGGTGAACGCATTGGAGCCATTGCCATTGGCATATCCCGAGTCCTCGCCGCCCTGCTGTCCGGCGACACTGACGAGACCGGTATCACCGTCATAGCTGGTATTCGGCGTCAGCGTGGCGAAGTCGGTGTAACGGCGTCCGTTGAGCGGCAATTCTTCAATTAACGATCGCTCGAGCACCGTGCCGGCAGAAGATTCCGTCGGCCGCAGCAGTGGCGTCGTCCCGATTACTTTGATTGCCTCTGCGCTGGCTCCCACCTGAAGCTTGATGTCCTGCGAAGTGGTGTTTCCCACCTGCACCCGCACCAGGGCCTCGACCTCGCGAAACCCCTTGGGATTGGCGTGAACCGAATAGGAACCTGGCATGACCGCTGGAAACCAGTAAAGTCCGGCATGGTTGGTTTCGGCAGATTGTTGCACACCAGTCGCGAGGTTACGGACAACAACCGACACTCCCGGCACCTCCGCCCCGCTCTGGTCTGTAATTCGCCCCCTGAGCGCGCCCGTCAAAACCACATTCTGAGCGGCCAGCATTACGCAGCTCGTTAATACCCCCAAAACGCTCCCCACCGCCAGACGATTGGCCACTGTCATTCTCCCCGTGATTCGAATGACGGATTGTCTCAAAGTGGTTCCTTTAACCATTTCCACTGCCGAGCTCCGAGCCCGCGTAACCTACGCGGGCCGTACGCAAGTTGTGCTTCCGTACCGCGTTATTTGCCAGCTCAGTCAGGATACTGGAATCCCA
>JBARBI010000110.1:0-2050 GCA_049792875.1 Candidatus Sulfotelmatobacter sp. | reverse complement strand
GAACCTCGGGCACTGAGTTGGCCCGCAGCACTGGCCGGCCCGGGAGTGTCGAGGCCGATGGCGACTACGTCCGCAAGTGCGACGCCGGCCTTGTCGGTGGCGATCTTGAGACCATCCGCGATCTGCTGGAGGCAGATTTCTGGTCCTTGCTTCGAAAGTGCGGGATACTCGCACAGCCCCTCGATGAGAAACTGCTCATCCCGGTTCACTAGCGTATAGTTAATAGCGGTTCCGCCAAGATCCACTCCGGCCACTACCTCCACGTTTTTTCTCCTCAAGTCTTCGATGCTCAACTCGGCCAGCTTAGCAGAATTGGGACGATTGGCTGACGCCGCCGGCGCATTCCGGCGCATTCCAGGAAGCCAATCATCGCCCCAGTAGGTGTTTCAAGTCCAAGCGGATCGATTGTTCTCGTACAGTCGACTTTGGTTGCCGGAGACGGTGCCGATGTCGGAACAGGGGCATGCGATGGAGAGCTGAGCCCAGCATGCCGGGGTGGGTCACGAAAACCACACTTCTAGCTCGCGATTCCAAACGAATCCACTAGGTCGTTTGTTTGCAAGGGCGTGCGCCGACATACGGTCCAGCGAGAGTGTCTGCCCTAATCAACATGCACCAGAGACTCCGCAATCCAGCCGATCATGTAATTTATGCCATAGGCTCAGCGTAAGGCGGGAAGTTTCGCCTAGGGTATTCACCTGACCTTTCCCAGCCAGACGCGCTTGCTGCTAAGGATGCGTGAGGCCGTCTGAATTCCTCCATTTAGGTTGATCCCTTGCTCTGAAGAGCGGGAGGCGATCGTCGCGCCTGCCAACGCGCGGCTCAGGTTGGTGTCTACCCCCTGTTTTTACGCACCGATTGTGACGAAGAGACCTCACCAGCCAGGCACCAACTATTTTCGGGAGGGGCCCTCCGGCTTCCCAAAGCATGATCGGATTGCCTGCAAGTGCCTGTGGAAAATGCTGTTTGAGCTTCACCGGCAAGAATCGTCTCAAAATGGCAATGTGGGTGCTATGGGAATTGGAAAGGTTCAGTCGCGCTCCAATCTGGGGCGAAGGCGATGCAACATATAAGAGAGGGGGTTCTGATGAAGGAGCAGACTGTTCGGCTGGGCCCGCGCGAACAGCAGATCGTCGAACTACTTTTGCAAGGTTGTGACAATGCCGAGATCGCCAGTCAACTCAAGATGGCGCGGCGGACGGTGAAAGCACATTTCAACCGGTTGTTTCTTCGTTTCGGAATCACCTGTGGCATCAAGCGAGTCAAACTCGCGACCCTGTTATATCGGAGGCAAGCATGTCTGCAACTGGACGCTATGGGACCCGTGTCCCCAGTGAACGTGAACAACGAGTCATCGAACTCGTTTCCGAAGGCCTGAAGAACCGCGAAGTGGCGGAAGCCATCGGGACCACGGAACATGTTGTGAAGAACTACCTGCGGGTGATCTACGACAAACTTGGACTGTGGAATCGAGTCGAGCTCGCCCTCTGGTATGAATCGCGGCGGAGCCCGTCGGTTTTGGTAACTCAATAGATTTTTTTCTGAAGCCCTCGGCCCAGGACGTCGCGGCAAGGAATGTGGCTGCGGCGTCCCATCACTCGCAACCAAAAGCCTGAAGATGTCGTAGGCGTTCTGCGGCGTCTTTCACTCCCTTAAGTGCTGCGGAATCGAGCAGCACACGTGCCTGATCGCAATTTTTCTCAACTCCATCCCCCTTCAAATACAGATCCGCAAGAAGGACGGTAGCCGTGGAGTTGTGTTTGGCAATGGCTTTCCATAGCCACTTCGCAGCTTCAGCGCTGTTCCGGTCCGCGCCGGCTACCCCGTTCAGATAACGTTGCGCCGCGGCGAGTTCTTCGGCGCCAGGTCCTGAGAGTGTTTCGGCCAGAGGGTTGTTCTCGGATGGCGGAGTTGCGGGCGCCTGGTAAAGACCGGCATTCGCACGTGCTTCATCGCGCACCGTTTCTTGTACGGGCTGGGGGTGCTGAATGTTCGCAGACCGGGTCGGGTCCGGCGCGGGCGTCGTGGGTTCCTGCGTAACCGTGGGCGG
>JBARBI010000109.1:0-23906 GCA_049792875.1 Candidatus Sulfotelmatobacter sp. | reverse complement strand
CACGAGGGAGCGGGTTTGTTCAAATTGCCCGCCGACGGCGGCTCGCCAGTACGGATCGCAAGCGGACCGTTCCTGGATCCGGTGTGGTCTCCGCGCGGGGACCTGATCGTATATTGCGGGACGCAGGTGTTTACACTCATGCCCCTGCTGGCAATACATGCGGATGGAAAACCCGCGAAGCTGCCCGAAATCAACCTGCAGCGTGAAGGCGAACGAGTGCGGTTCCTGCCAGATGGCACGGGGCTGGTCTACATGCTCGGCAGTACAAGCGCCGTTCAGGATTTCTGGCTGCTTGACCTCGGCACGATGCGCTCACGGCGTTTGACCCGACTTAGCAATCCCGCCGCAATGCGGACCTTCGATATCACTTCCGATGGCAGCCGGATTGGATTCGACCGGTTGCGCGAAAATTCATACATCCTGCTCATTGACCGTGCCCTGAAGCAAGCTCGGCCGTAGTGGGAGCTGACGTTGCTCTCGTGTAAACAGCGAATTGTTGAAGTTTGTTGTAACCAGGGGCGTTAGCACTCATCCGGTTTGTGGCTGTACACACAGGGTGGGGCGCGCACAGCGGGCTCGTCCCCTCGATTTCGTTAGTGCTAAACCGCGACCACGGCCGCCTGGTAATCCTCGTAGGTGCCCTTGAAATCGGTAATCTTGTGGTCGCTTTCGAAGTGCCAGATGCGCGTGGCGACCTCGTCGATCAGATCATGATCGTGAGTGACCAGGAACACCGTGCCCTGATAGCGCTGCAAGGCGATGTTCAGCGCATTGATGGACTCCAGGTCCAAGTGGTTCGTGGGTTCGTCGAGCACCAGCACGTTCGGCTTCTGCAGCATGAGCTTACAGAAGAGCAAACGCGCCGCCTCACCGCCGGAGAGTACGCTGGTGGACTTCGTAGCCTCGTCGCGAGCGAACAGCATCTGCCCCAGAATCCCGCGCAGTTCCTCGGTGACGGCTGCGCCGTCCCACTGATGCAGCCACTCGATGGCGGTCATGCCGCCCGCGATCAGGCTGCGGTGGTCCTGCGCGAAGTAACCAATCGAGGCCTCATGTCCCCAGATGACTTTGCCGGAATCGACGAAGGGGCCGTCGTATCCGCTGGTCTTGCGCAGTTCGGCTTCCGGCGTGGTCGGAGAATTCGCCAGCAGCGCGTTCAACAACGTGGTCTTCCCGGCGCCGTTGCGTCCCATGAGCGCGATGCGTTCGCCGCGAGTGATGCTGGCAGTGAAATCGCGAATGACCTGCTTCTCGCCGTACGCCTTGCCCAGGTGCTCTACTTCTAAAATGTGCTTGCCCGAAGGACGCTTCTGCTCAAACTTGATGAATGGGCGCTGGATGTTGGACTTGGCCAGCTCCGTGACCTGCAGGCGCTCGACTTCTTTGCGGCGCGACTGCACCTGGCTCGACCGGGTGCCGGCGGCAAAACGCGCAATGAATTCATTCAACTGCGAGATCTTCTTTTCGCGTTGCGCATTCTGCGATTCGATCTGCGACCGCACCTGCGTCTTGGCCACGACCATGTCGTCATAGCTGCCGGTGTAGGTGATGATGGTCTCGTAATCGATGTCGGCGATGTGGGTGCAGATGCTGTTGAGGAAATGGCGGTCGTGCGAGATCGCAATGACCACGCCGTCGTAGACGTTCAGAAATCCCTGCAGCCAGTGGATAGAATCCAAGTCGAGGTGGTTTGTAGGTTCGTCGAGCAGCAGTGCCTGCGGATGCCCGAATAGAGCCTGCGCCAGCAGGACGCGGACTTTCTGTCCGCCCTGCAACTCGCTCATCTTGCGGGTGTGCAACTCATCAGGAATGTCGAGCCCCTGCAGCAGGATGGCGGCGTCGCTCTCAGCGGTGTAGCCGTCTTCTTCGCCGACGATGCCTTCCAGTTCGCCGAGTTTCATGCCGTCGGCGTCGGTGATCTCGGCTTTCTCGTAGATGGCGTCACGTTCCTGCATCGCTGCCCACAGGCGCTTGTTGCCCATGATGACGGTGTCGATCGCGGAATGGGCGTCGAAGGCAAACTGATCCTGGCTCAGCACTCCGAGTTTCCTGGGACGGACGACAGTCCCCTTCTGCGGCTCCAGTTCGCCGCTGAGCAGCTTCATGAAAGTGGATTTGCCCGCACCGTTAGGCCCGGTCAGGCCGTAGCGCTTGCCCGGCGTGAACGCCGTAGAGACTTCATCGAACAGAATTTTGGCGCCGTAGCGCATGGACACATTGCTGACTGAAAGCATGGTTCTTTGTAACTTCTTCAGGACCTGCGAGGAATTCCGCCAAGACGGTGCGCAGCTGGTGTTTATAGAATATCATGCCGCACCTGCTCCCTACACGATCCATGGATCGACGCCCTCGGCTGGATTCAAGAAGCCTTACCACGAAGCCCACGATGTCTTTCGAAGGAAACTCCGACAAATGAATCCCTTCGTGAACCTTTTTGTCCTTCCTGGTTCATGGCACCCGTTGCGCCAGGGACCCTGTTCAGTTCGCTTTCGCAGCGGTCACCGCCACCGATCCTTTCAGCACGATCTCGTCCGTCGAGCGGCCGACAAGGATGCCGAAAGTTCCCGGGGTAATGTGCCATTGTTTTGCGGCTGGGTCGAAGTAGGCGAAAGCACGTCCATCGAGGTTGATGGAAACGTGCTTGGTCTCTCCGGGCTGGAGCGCAACCTTCGCGAAGCCCTTCAACTCCTTCGCAGGACGGGCGATCTTCGAATGATCGTCAGCGACATAAACCTGGGCGACGTCCGCCCCCGTGCGATCTCCGGTATTACTGAGGTCAAACGAAACCGTGTAGAGAGCATCCCGCGAATCCGCAGCGGGCGCCACCGTCAAGTTTGCGTACTGGAACGTCGTGTAGGAGAGGCCGTAACCGAACGGAAATAGCGGCTTCACATTATTGTGTTCGTAGCCGCGATAGCCCACGAAGACTCCTTCTTTGTAAACCACACGCTTGGTGTCGCCCTCGGGATAGTAGCTCTCGAATGTCGGATTGTCCTCGCGACGGCGTTCGAACGTGGCAGGAAGTCGCCCAGAAGGATTCACCGATCCGAAGAGAATTTCGGCAAGGGCGGTGCCTCCCTGCTCTCCGGGATACCACATCTCGACGTAGGCGGGGACATGCTCGAGCCAGCGTCCAGGGTCAACGTTTCCGCCGGACGTTACCGCGACCACGGTCTTGGAGTTCAAGGCGGCGAGTTCGCGAATCAGTTCTTCCTGGCCCACGGGCAGATCAAACGTGCGGTCGGAACCCTCGGATTCGCTGTCGGGATCGAAGCCGGCAGCGATGACGACCAGGTCGACCTTCGCAGCCAGGGTCTTCGCGGCCTGGTTCACCAGCTTGCGTTGGTCGGAGATGCCCACGCGGATCCGGCCGCCGACGGCCGACGTCTGATAGTCCTCGACCACAACTTTGTGCGGACCTGCGGAAAGTTCCAGAGTGACGTGCGGTTGCAGGGCGCGCGCGATCTTCCAGTTATCAAGGATGAGTTTGTCGTCCACGTACATGCGATTGCCAGCTCGCTCGCCACCGCCTTGCAGAACAATTTCGTACGGGCCACTCTCGCCAGCTATGTAGTAACCAGTCCAGCGCCGGGACAATTCGGTCTTTCTGCCGGCCGCGAACAGAGCCAGGGCAGCCTCGAAGTCGCCGGCAAAACTCTCCCAGGTCGTACCGGTCACGTTGATGTGATTCAAGACCGCGGTAGTTTTAGGCGCGCCCGAGAGTTCGAGATTCGGAAACACTTCCACGGTCAGGCCGCGCTTTCCATTCTCGGGCGCAGTCATGAACTCGGTGGAACGTGCAAGGTCGGTAACGCTGGGCAAGCCACGCTCGTAGTAAACGGTGCTCGATGCGCCCAGGAAATTGCCGAGACCCTGCAGCACGGTGACCGGCGCGAATGCCGTGGCGCGGGCGCTCCCTCCGCCGACGATCTGGGCGGGATAGGCGTCGGGCCCGACCACCAGAACGGATTTCGTGCCGGCCTTGTCCAAGGGAAGCAACTTGCCATCGTTTTTGAGCAGCACCAGGCTTTCGCGCGCGGCGTCGAGCGCCACCTGCTGGTCAGGCGCGCTGTACTTCGACAGAGATAAATCGGTCTGAGCGCGATCGAGCCACCCGAAGCGCGCCGCGGTTTCAAGAATGCGGGTAATCTTCTCGTCGATGGTCGCCGTCTTCACGCTACCATCCTTCACAGCCGGAAGAAGGTTCTTCTGGTTCATGAAGGCGCCGTTGGGCATCTCGAGGTCGAGCCCGCCGTTAGCCGCTGCCACTCCGTCATACGTGGCGACCCAGTCCGACATCATGACGCCTTTGAAGCCCCAGTCTTTGCGGGCGACGTCGGTGTTGAAGTAGCCGTTCTGCGTCATGTGCTGACCATTCGTGAAGTTATAAGAGTCCATGATGGCGCCGACGTGGGCATGCTTCACCGCCATTTCAAATGCGGGGAGATAGATTTCCCGCAGCGTGCGCTCGTCGATGACTGAGTCAGAATCATGCCGAAGAAACTCGGAGTTGTTGCCCAAAAAATGTTTGATGGTGGCGCTCACGCCCTGGCTCTGCATTCCCGTGACGTAACTCACGGCCATCGCGGAACTCAGGAAGGGATCTTCCCCGAAATATTCGAAATTGCGGCCATTGACCGCTTGGCGGTAGATGTTCACACCCGGGCCAAGCATGAAATGGATGCCGCGAGCGCGGGCGTCTTTGCCGATTCCTGCGCCGACTCGCTCGGCCAGAGCCGGATTCCACGAAGCCGCCAGGCCAATGCCGGCCGCGTAAACGGTGGATGGAAAGCCGGAGTTGGCGCGGACCCCGATCGGACCATCGGACATCTCCAACGCGGGCAATTTGAGCCGGGGCATGGCGCGGATGGCGAAGCCGGTGCCGCCGATGTAGGCGATTTTCTCCTCCAGCGTCATCTGCTGCACGAGAGCGGCGGCTTTTTCGTGGGCGTTGTCGCCGGATTGCGCGATGAGTGGAAGTGCAGGAAGAAGAATCAGGACAACGAGTGAAACGACACAGTTCTGTCTTGATTTCATGGGGGCTCCGTTTCCGTTACGGATGATGAAAAAAGATACGAACAGATCGGGGCGGATTATATCTGAAGACTCGACGTGAGAGTCTGCGACGGTCCGCCTCGGTCGTGGTCGCACTCAGTTGTGCTGAGCCTGGCCCGCACTGGCTTCCACCAGTTGCTGCACCGGCGCAACCACCATGAGTAGCATGTCGGCCATCGGCTTTTGGGCCTGCGCGATCAGGGCAAGTTGTGGCGTCTTCCACGAATCCGGCGCAGGTTGGCCCTTGTCAAGATAATCGAGCGCCTGCAGCCCGGCCATGCCCAACGCGGACAGATCCTGCGACAACGGCACATCTTCCTGCAGCAGGAACGTTTGCTCGAGCAGGGGATGCAGCCTGGCATCGTTATCCCGCCAGATCGAAAGCAACATGCGGATCTGCGCTTCGGTCGCCTGGTCTTTGTAGCCGCTCTGCACGAAGGTCTGCACCAGATTGCTGAAGCGGCGTGCCGTGTCGCTCTCGGGGCTGACCGCATCGATCATGCGAGTCAGAGGGGCATGAAAGTCGATGGGACCCTGCGCGTCGCTCCAACGGTTGTAGTCCTTGACGGGCTCGACGACGTCGGCAAGAACGCGCAGCGCAGTAATGTCGGCAGTCCCAGCCATGCGATGCAGCATATGCATGCGCCCTGACCGGTGTGTCAGACCCATCGCTTCGAGCTCGAGACCGACAGCATTCATCCGCGTGTACATCGACGCGACGTCTGTCACGTTCTGAGGAGACCACAGCCGTTCCGCGATCACCGCGTTGCGCGGCCAGATATGGGAATCAATGTTTTCGGGCGTCACCCACTCGGCCCACTGGCAGGATTCGCCGCCCAGGATGAGAGTTTTCTCTTCAGCAGTCAGCGTCGCGGCGGCATCGGCCATGGGGTCGACGGCATAGTGCCGCGCCGCAGGCCACATCAGGTCGAGGTAGTAACCGAACGAGAGCAGTCCCCGGTAGCCCTGTTTCGCCGCCGCAGCCAACGATTGCTGCCCGCGCCAGGACTGCACGACGATTGTCTTGGGCAGGTCGGGATGCAGGATTTCGTCCCAGCCGACCATGGTTTTGTGGTTCTTGGCCACGATCTTCTCCAGACGCTGGTTGAAATAGGCCTGAAGATCCTGATTGTTTTTCATGCCGTGAGCGTGGATGAATGCCTGAATTTTCGGATTCGCGTCCCACTGCTTGCCGTCGACCTCGTCGCCTCCAATGTGAAAGTAGGCGTCAGGAAACAGCTTCGCCATCTCCGCAATGAACTTTTCGAGGAACTTGTAGGTCGACTCCTGCGTGGGATCGATGATCGGATCAATACCGCCGCCTTCCAGCGTGTACGGGCCGGAACCGCTGGACAGTTCGGGATACCCGAGGAACCAGGAGCGGCTGTGGCCGGGGATGTCGAACTCAGGCATCACGCGGATGCCGCGATCGTGAGCGTACGCGATGAAATCGCGAATCTCCTCCTGGGTATAGAACATGCCGTCCGATCCCATTCCAGTGAGCTTGGGAAACACCTTGCTCTCGGCGCGGAAGCCTTGATCATCGGAAAGATGCCAGTGCAGGACGTTCATCTTGACGGCGGCCATTCCATCCAGGTTGCGCTTGAGCACATCGATGGGAATGAAATGACGGCTGACGTCGATCAGCATGCCGCGCCACGGGAAGCGGGGCTGATCTTTAATGGTCACTGCTGGGACGGAGAATCCAGCCGGAGTGATTTGCACGAGTTGCAGGAATGTCTGCAGACCGCGCAGCACGCCCAGCGTAGTCGGTGCCGCGAGCTTCGCGTCAGAATCGGTGATGGTCAGTTCATAGGACTCATCCTCCCCCAATTTTTGCACAGCCTCGCGGCCGTGGTCCGCATGAATCTGCAGTGTTGGGGCGGCGCCAGACTTGGTGCGGAACGGAATTCCAGTCTGCCGTGAGAGTTGCGTCACGAACCGCTGGACTTCGCTGTTCAACGACGCGTCCTGACTTCCGGTAACGGCAACCGAGAACGATTGATTGATCGGCAATTGCCCTGCACCTTGCTGGACGCTGGCCGGCATGGGCATGAGGTTGAGTTGAGGTTGAGATTGAGCAGCGGCAAAGGACGCCAGCGAAAGAATTATGCCAGCAATGAAGGAGGTTCGCATAGATAAGGAATACCTTTCAGCCTACTTTTACAAGTTCGCGGGGCTGGATGGAACGAAGCACTCGCAGGATTTCGGGCTGTGAGGCAACAGGTCCGCCAGGCGGCTTGATTTGGCACGGATCAAGATAATCGCGATGATTGTTCTCTGCAGGTTTTGTTCGTACTCGAGGCCCCGATCGAATACATCAAAGCCTGATTTCTCGGCGAGCGTCAGCAGTTCTCCATTTTTCTTGCCTGCCAGCCCCTCTTCGGGCACCGTGCGACAAGTCTGACCCGGCAGCGAGTTCCTGAATTTTCTGGGGACGCACTCGTCGAGTAGCAGCCTCATCCCAGTTGGCCGACAACCAACGACTTGGCGTGCTCAAGAGCCTCAACGGCGGCTTCACGGGTCACGGTGGGAAAGTCCTCGAGGAACTCGTCCAAGGTTTGCCCGCCTTCCAGATAATCGAGCAAAGCTTGGAAAGGAACCCGTGTCCCGCGAAAAACGGGGGTATCCCCGAGCACGTCGAGGTCCCGCATGATCACGTTGTTCGATGAAGCCATGGCTGTTGGGCTCTACCCTGCTAAGTCTACTCCGAGGTTTTCGCGAAAACCAACTCGGCGGTCGCCTCTAATACGCTCAGTGCCCTCCGCCCAATTCCCGCACAATCCCGCCCACAAACTGCTTCGCATCGCCAAACAGCATCAGCGTCCGGTCGAGATAGTACAGCGGGTTGTCAATGCCGGCGAATCCGGGGCTCATGCCGCGCTTGATGACCATGACCGTGTGCGCCTTGTCCACGTCAAGGATGGGCATGCCGAAGATCGGGCTCGAATGATCGGTGCGGGCGGCGGGATTGGTCACGTCGTTGGCTCCGATGATCAGGGCAACGTCGGTCTGCGGGAAGTCGCCGTTGATCTCGTCCATCTCGATCAGGCGGTCGTAGGGGATGTCGGCTTCGGCCAGCAGTACGTTCATGTGGCCGGGCATGCGTCCTGCAACCGGGTGGATGGCGAAGCGTACATCGACGCCTTTCTTCGTGAGTGCGTCGTAAAGCTCGCGCACTTTGTGCTGTGCCTGCGCCACGGCCATCCCATAGCCGGGAACAATCACCACCTTGTTGGCGGCAAGGAGAATCGCGGCAGCCTCTTCGGGCGTGGCGCTGCGCACCGGCTTCGCTTCTTCTCCCGCTGCGGCAGAAGCCTGCACCTGGCCGAAGGCCCCGAACAGAACGTTGGTAAACGAACGGTTCATCGCCTTCGACATGATGATGGAGAGGATGAGGCCGGAGGATCCGTCGAGCGCTCCGGCAATGATCAGGAGTTTGGAGTCGAGCACGAATCCCATCGCGGCGGCGGAAAGGCCGGCATAGGAGTTCAACAGCGAGATTACCGTCGGCATGTCGGCACCGCCGATCGGAATCACGAGCAGCACGCCGAAGATCAGAGACACGCCAACGATGATCGGGAAGAAAACTTTCGCCTCGGGATGCAGCACGAGGTAAACGGCGCTTCCGAGAGCCACCAGGAATAACAGCAGGTTGACGAGGTTCTGCCCTTTGTAAGTAATGGGGCGTTGAGGCAGGATTTCCTGCAACTTTCCCGCGGCCATCAGGCTGCCGGTGAAGGTCAGACCTCCGAGAATCACTTCCATCGACAGCACCGACATCATGAACTTGGGGACATTCGGGCTGCGCAGGTAGAACTCGGCGGTGCCGACCAGCGTAACGCAGAGTGCGCCGAAAGCGTGGCTGAGGGCGGTCCGCTGCGGGACGGCGGTCATCTGTACCATGCCCAGCGGGATACCGATGCCGGAGCCGAGCACGAGCGCGATGATGATCCATTTGTAGTCGACGATACCGTGATGGAGCAGGGTACCGGCGATGGCCAGCACCATGCCGATCTCACCGGCCAAAATGCCGTGGCGGGCGGTGGCGGGAGAACTCATCCACTTCAGCGAAAGAATGAATAGAGCGCTGGCGATTAAGTAGATGATTTCGATGAGGTACTGGCTTCCAGCAAACTCGGTCATGATTGCGCTCAATTACTTACTGGTCGGACGGCTGGTTTTGAACATCCGCAACATGCGGTCGGTAATGATGAATCCCCCGACGACATTGCTGGTGGCAGCGACGATGGCGATGACGCCCAGCACGGTCGCGAACGTGCTTTTTTTCTCGCCCACCAGGACAATGGCGCCGACGACCGCGATCGCGTCGAGTGCATTGGTCAGGGACATAAGCGGCGTGTGCAGCAGCGGCGAAACGTGGCGGATGACTTCGAATCCGATGAAAGCCGCCAGCATGAAGACAAAAAGCGCGTCGATCAGGTTGGAACCCATAAGCTCCCTCAGGGGCTAAAGCCCGGCATTCATTACTGGCACGCTATCGCAGCGCTAGAAGCGCTGCAGCACCCAAAATTAACGCCTTCGGTGTGGCCGGCCCTACCCGCCCGCTGGCGTCAGCGCCGGCATCTTGAAGAACTCCCGCACGCGGGCGTTCACCACTTCTCCGCCGTTCGTGATCATGGTTTCGCGAACTATTTCATCCTGCAGGTTCAATTGCAGCTTGCCGTCTTTCACCATGTAGAGCAGAAACGTGGTGACGTTACGGGCGTACATCTGGCTGGCGTGGTACGGGACGCTGGTGGCCAGGTTGATCGCGCCGATAATCGTCACTCCGTCAACCTTCACCGTTTCTCCCGTGCGGGTCAATTCGCAGTTGCCACCGCGCTCGGCGGCAAGGTCGACGATGACCGAGCCCGGGGCCATGCCCTTCACCATGTCTGCGGTAATCAGCACCGGCGACTTTTTGCCGGGGATGACCGCGGCGGTAATGACCACGTCACTTTCCGCGACCACGCGAGTCAGCAGTTCGCGCTGGCGGGCGTAGAAGGTTTCGTCCTGCGCGGTCCCGTAACCGCGAGCGTCCTGGGCGTTCTGGGCTTCGAGGGGAAGCTCCACGAAACGTCCGCCCAGGCTCTGTACCTGCTCTTTGGCGGCGGGGCGCATATCGTAGGCGGAGGATACGGCTCCGAGGCGGCGAGCCGTCGAGATGGCTTGCAGTCCGGCTACGCCGGCGCCGATGACGAACACACGGGCAGGCGTGATCGTACCGGCGGCGGTGGTCATCATGGGGAAAATTCGCGGCGAGGTCTCGGCGGCCAGCAAGACTGCCTTGTAGCCGCAGCAGGTGGCCATGGACGAAAGCGCGTCCATGCTCTGTGCGCGAGTGGTGCGGGGCATGAGTTCCACGGAAAAAGAGGTCACGCCCGCCTGGGCAATCTGCTGGACGATTTCTGCGGAACCGAGCGGCCGCAGGAACCCGATGAGGGTTTGACCGCGGCGCATCAGGGGCAGGTCGGCTTTGCCCGTGATGTCATTCGATCCGTAGCACAGTACCTGCAACACAATGTCGGCAGCGCTGAATACGGCGGCGCGGTCGGGCAGAATCCTAGCGCCCTTTTCCACATAGATCGCGTCCGGGTAGCCGGCCGACTCGCCGGCTCCGGCTTCCACCACGACTTCGAGCCCCGCCTTGACGAGGTTGGGAACGACTACGGGAACGAGCGCAACCCGCCGTTCCCCGGGATAGCTTTCTTTCGGAACTCCAACAATCACGCGGCTCTCATCCTTTCCCGGCCGACCCGCCAGTCTAGTGGTCTTGGCGTTTCCGGGGGTACCCGGCGGTAACCGGACATCCTTTCATGGGGTGACTTGCGAGGTCTGTGACATACGTCACAGGGGCCTACAAAAAGTGGACTGAAAACAGTAACAGATCGGGAAAGGAACGGAAAGGTGCAGCCGGTCTGGAGCAGGCGCCCCCAGTTCACCAGAAACCCTCACGTGGGGACAGCCGCCCTCGGCGTCCGGTCGAGCAAAGCTCGACTGCCTTCGAACTCATCCATCTGCGCGTCCAAACCGATAGTGCCAAACTCTCGCCGCGCCGATGAGATTCGTATCTTCTCCCAAAGAGGCGAGCGTGAGCTGAGTCTTCTCGGCTGGGACGAACCGGCAGCCGCACCGAATCACGGCGCGGATGCGGTCCAGAAACAGCGGCGCGCTTTTCATCACACTTCCGCTCAGCACGATTGCGTCCGGCGCAAATAGATTGATCAGATTGGCCAAGCCCAGACCGAGATAGTAGGCCTCGTGTTCAACCGCCTGCAGCGCGACCCCATCTCCCTGTTGTGCCAACTCGCAGATCTTCTTGGCGGTGATGCCTTCGCGATTCTGATAGTCTGCAGGCGCGTGACTTTCGAGCCACGCCACCATCGCTGGACCGGCGGCGAGCGATTCCCAGCAGCCGTGGAACCCGCACGAACACTCGGGGCCCGCGGGATCGACCACATGGTGTCCAACCTCGGGGTGAGCGCCGTCCACGCCACGATAGAGTTCACCATCGAGAATAATCCCGCCGCCGATCCCGGTGCCGACCGTCACGTAGATCAGGCGCGAGCGATTCCGGCCCGCGCCCCAACCGGCTTCCGCCAGCGCAGCGGCATCTCCGTCGTTCTCCAGCGCGACGCGCAGGTTGAAAATCTGCGCCAGGTCCTTGACCGGACTCTGGCCACGCCACCCGGGGAGAAAATCAACATCCCCAAACTCGCCGAGCATGGGATCGACCGGGCCGGTAGATCCGATCCCGATTCCGGAGAGTTGCACTCCCGACTTGCCCGCGGTTTCGCGTAGCATCCGTGCGATGAGTTGAATCCCATCGGCATAACGATCCGGGTCGGTGGGAGCTTGCGTCCGGGCGAGCACCTTGCCGCTGTCATCGACAATGCCAGCGGCGATCTTCGTGCCGCCAATGTCCACGGCACCGATCATGAGTACTCCGGCGTAATCGCCTTCGCTTCCTCCAGCGTAAGCCGCCGCTTGTTCTTGTACGACAAGTTCGACATGTGCACCGCGATGGCCGAGCGGTAGCCAATCTCCGGCGGAGCGTTCGGAACCCCGCGGCTGCGGACGCAGTCAATCCAGTTTTGCATGTGGTTCTGATTGTGGCTGCTGCCGCGCTTGGACTCGCCGTCGGGACGATTCGTCTTTTCAGGCCAGTACTCAAGAGCTTCTTCGAAATGGTGCTCGAGGGTCCCATCGCTTCCGAGGATGCGGTCGGCCATATCGTAATGCTTGTTGCTGAAAGTCGACTGCCAGGTCACCACCATGTTGGGAAAATCGAGAGTCACCGCGATCGTGTCAGGCACTTCGCGGCCATCTTTTTCCGAGAACACGCCGCCCGACATGTAGGCCGCCGACGGCAGCGGCAAATCGAGCGCACCCATGATCCAGGCGATCTGGTGCACCATGTTCTCGGCGCAATTGCCTCCCGCAAACTCCCAGAACAAACGCCAGTTGATAAGCTTGTAGGGATCGAAGGGAATGTCGGGCCGGCCGTTGAGAAACGCGCTCCAGTTGACATTCTGTGCGGTGCAGTCGGAAGGAACCGCGCGCACCCATTGGCCTTTGCCGTGGGGAGTGTTGCGGCTCATCCAGGATTCGACTTGCGTGACCTTACCCACCCATCCGTCTTTGATCCACTGCCGAGCGTCGGTCTGGGCGCCGGAACTCTGATGCTGCAGTCCGATCTGAATGACCCGGTTGGAAGCCTTCGCGGCGGCCAGGCACTGGTCGGCTTCCGGAATCGACCAGGTCATGGTCTTCTCGGCATAGAGGTCCTTGCCTGCGGCGAGTGTGTCCAGAAAATGCCGCGTATGGATATGCAGCGGGCTGGCCACGACGACGGCGTCAAGATCGTTCATATCGAGCAGGCGACGATGATCGTCGAAGGTCTGAATTCCGGGCACTTTATTTTTTGCCTCGTCACGGCGGCGGCTGTAGACATCCGCCATGGCTACCACTTCGACGCCGTGAACCCCGCGAATCTGGCCGAGCAAATCGTTGCCCCGATCTCCCACGCCGATCATGCCCACGCGGATTCGGTCGTTCGCTCCCAGCACAGTGGAAGCTGGATAGGCCAGCACGGCGGCAGTTCCCAGCGCGGCCTGCTTCAGGAAAGCTCGTCTGGTGTGATCGAAACGGGTGTGATCGGTCATGTTTTCTCCCTTCGTCTTCAAAGCGTTCTACATCGCGTCAGCTTGCTGTAGAAGCTTCTTCATCCCCGCCCAACTCTTACGTGAAGATTCTTCTTTCGAACCGCCGCCTTCCCAGTGCGTCTCGAGGCTCACGGCATAGTGGTAGCCATCGCGCTTCAGCGCCTTGAACTGACCCGCCCAGTCGATGATTCCTCCGCCCATCGGAGCCCAGTCGTACCCCTTGCCCTTCTTGACTGCATCTTTGCAATGGCAGTGGCCGATGCGCTCTTTAGGCAGAAGATTGTAACCGTCCGGATACGGAATCTCACCACTGGCGGCGGCATTGCCCGGATCCCAGTTCAGCATGAGCGAGGGCGAGGGCACCGCGCTCAACACTTTGGCGGCTTCGGCCCCCGTTGCGGTATTGCACGCGGATTCATTTTCGAGCACCAGAATGATGCCCCTTGTCGCCGCCTTCCCTGCGGCGTTCCGCAGCTTGTCGTTGATGGCGGAGCGGTAGGGAGCCTGATCTTCCAATCGCCAGAAATCGAAGCAGCGCACCCGCTCGGTCTGAAAGGCTTTCGCCATGTCAATGGCTCGCTCCAGCACTTCGTCCTGCTGCTCCAGGGAGAAGTTTGCCCCGAAGCTGTTGGCCTCGCTGAACTTGGATTTTGGAGCACCAGGCCAGTCCACCTTGAACAGCGGACTGGCAATGTCGGTCACCTTGAGCTGGTACTTTTCGAGAATGCGGCGCGCCTCCGCCACTTCTTTCTCGTCGAGGCTGACGATGTTTTTCTTCCACATGCCGCGCAGTTCGATCCATCCCATGCCGAACTCCCGCGACGCCACTTCGCAGGCCTGGCCGAAATCCTGGGAGATTTCATCGTTGATGACAGAAATGCGGAAAGGCAGGGCGGTATCGGGCAGCGGGGAAAATCTTGACACCACGTTGACGGCCGTCATGGCCGCCACTGCTTGCAGGAATTCACGGCGCGCAAACGGCATGGGCAAAACCTGCTCCTCAACTTGTCTTGGGCAAGGCGATGAAAGGCGCAAACAAATCTACACCATTGAACCATGAAGGGGTAGCCGGTCAGGTTGGCCGCGGGTTCGATGGGAAGTATAACGCGCGTCCGAGAATGAGGTTTGTATTAGGCCATCGCTTCAGCGATGCCGCCGTAAGACCCAGAATCAGTTGTCGGCTCGGCCGCTGAGGGGCTGCGGCTAAGGCCGCAGTATTTTGTTCAAGGCAGCGGCACGGCTGAAAGCCGTGCCCGGTTACGAATCCCAGGCCGTTCACCGGCGCTGCACGAGAGTAGGGACAGCACCGCCATCTTGCGCGCAAAACAAAACGCCCCAGACTCAATTGAGTCGTGGGACGTCTGTTGATCAGCCCTCCCCCAAGTGCTGCTCAAGAACAATCTAACTCCACCCCCAGACCCGGTAAATGGCTCACCCGTGCCATGTATGGCACGAAAGTGTGGGTGGGCAGACAAACAACTGTGCGCCACTGATATACACCAAGCTTCATGCGGACCCAGCTACCTGAAGCGGACCATCTCTGGCCCCTCCCAGGAGTTCGGTGCGACGCCGCCTGAGTTTGTAGAATAGGACGCCATGAAATCGACTCAGATCCGGCTTTTTGGGCTGATCTTCCTCATCAGCCTGACGTCGCAGGGCCAGGATTCGCATTTTTCGCCCAACGATCAACAAATCCCCGTGCCCGATTGTCTCTCGGTGAAAGATCTGTGGGGATCCAGCGTCAAACCTTGCACTCAAGCGGACCATGATTCATGGCTGGCCGACATCCGGCACTGGCGGGACGAACGCCGTATCCGCATCGGCTATGACGGCTCTCGCTACGAAAGGCCAGAGTTTCAATGGGCTCAATCCAGCTTCATCCAACCCCAGATGATGGTGCAGGATCGCTACTTCTATGACCCACTCGCGGGGAACTACACCGTGGACCGCTACCTGGATGACCTCGAGCAGCGCTACGGCGGCATCGACTCGGTGCTGATCTGGCCGACGTATCCCAACATGGGGATCGACAACCGGAATCAGCATGACCTGATTCGCAGCATGCCGGGCGGAGTAGCCGGGGCTAAGCAGATGATTGCCGACTTCCACCGCCGAGGCGTGCGCGTCCTGTTCCCGATGATGATGTGGGATCAGGGCACCCGCCAGCCCGATCACCCATGGCCGGAGGAGATCGCGAGCCTCATGGCTGAAATCGGCGCCGATGGCATCAACGGCGACACACAGGATGGCGTGCCCCTGGCGTTTTCAATCGCAGCCGATAAGACCGGCCATCCGCTCGTCTTTGAGCCGGAAGGCGGTCCCTCCGACGAGGCGCTGGCCTGGAACCTGATGACCTGGGGACAATACCAGTTTCCCTTCACTCCACTCGTCGATAAGTACAAATGGCTTGAAACCCGGCACATGGTGAATATTTCCGACCGCTGGAACCGGGACAAAACCAGCGACCTCCAGTTCGCCTTCTTCAACGGAGTGGGATGGGAAAGCTGGGAGAATATCTGGGGGATCTGGAACGGAGTCACGCCGCGCGATGCCGAAGCCACGAGGCGAGTCGCCAGCATCGAGCGTGCCTTCGCTCCCTTCCTGGTGAGCCGCGACTGGGAGCCCATGGCTCCTATGCTGCGCTATGGAGTCTTTGCCAGCCGGTGGCTGCTGCGGGATCAGTCTCTGTGGACCATCGTGAACCGCAACGAATATGACGTGGCTGGCGATCAGTTCGAGATCCCGGCCACCCCAGGGACGCGCTATTTCGATATCTATCACGGAGTCGAACTCAAGCCGGTGGCGCGAGCCTCCGGCCGCCAGGCACTCGGCTTCCCCATCGAAGCGAAGGGCTATGGAGCGGTGCTCGCGACGACTGCCGAGCCGGATCCCTCACTTCAGAGTCTGCTCGCGAAGATGAAGCAGATCGCCAGCACGCCGCTGGCGAACTACTCCCATGAATGGAAGGTCCTGCCCCAGCAAATCGTCCCCATCAAACCGACTGAGCCTGCAACCAGCACACCTGCGGGCATGGTAAAGATTCCAGCCGCAGATTTTCTGTTCGACGTATCCGGAATCGAAATCGAAGGCTCCAACGATATGGGAGTGGACGTGCAGTACCAGTGGGAGCATTCGCCCCGACGCTTTCACCAGCACTCAATCCAGATCAATTCGTTCTACATGGACAAGTACCCGGTCACGAACGCGGAATACAAGAAGTTCATCGACGCGACCCACTATCACCCAAAAGACGATCTGAATTTCTTGCGTGATTGGAAGAATGGAACATACCCGGCCGGATGGGAGAACCGCCCGGTGACGTGGGTGTCTCTCGAAGACGCGAAAGCATACGCGAGCTGGGCCGGAAAGCGCCTGCCGCATGAGTGGGAATGGCAGTATGCGGCGCAGGGCGCCGACGGCCGCCTTTATCCCTGGGGCAACGACTGGGATCCTGACGCGGTTCCCCTACCCGACAAGTCGCGCACCATGCGCGGTCCAGATCCGGTGGATGCTCATCCCAACGGAGCCAGTCCCTTCAGCGTGATGGACCTGGTCGGAAATGTCTGGCAGTGGACGGAAGAGTTCGTGGATGAGCACACCCGTGCCGGCATCCTCCGCGGCGGCAGCTACTACCAGCCGCAGGGATCCATCTGGTACTTCCCCCAGGCCTATCGCCTGACGGAACACGGAAAACTGTTGCTGATGTCGCCCAGTATGGATCGTTCGGGCGCCGTTGGATTCCGCTGCGTTCGCGATGCGAGATAAAACGTTCGCGACCGCGATTACGGCACCCTCTTAGGATGCCACCACGCAGCGGGATCACAAAGGCCAGTCGCGGGGAGTGTTAGAGTTGGGCAAATGCGTGCCGAAATCGAACAGGCGGTCGCCCTTTTGCAGCGCGGCGACGATCAGGCGTTAGAGCAAGCCTTGGCTCTCCTCCAGAGCACTGTCTTCTCCTTCAGCATGCGGGTTTGCGGCCAGCGCGAAGACGCGGAAGACACCATGCAGGAAGTTCTGGTCAAGTCGGTTCCCTACCTTCCCAAGTTCGACAGTCCGAAGGCGCTCCTGGTTTGGCTCTACAAGGTGGCCAAGAACCGGTGCCTGATGAACCGACGCCGCAGCAAGTTCGCTCCCCGGCAAGAGCTTTCGCTGGAAGAGTTGATGCCCGACCGCCAGGAACTTGAAAGGCTCGGCGCCGACGTCGGCGTCATTCCCGAAATGTTTGCAATCCGAAGTGAGGAGGCCGGGCATCTGCGCGAGGCAATCCAAAGACTGCCTCCGCAATATCGAATCGTCCTGGTGCTGCGCGACATGGAGGAACTGACGGACGAAGAAGTTGCGCAAATCACCGGGCTCCGTGCTGGAACGGTTCGGGTCCGCCTGCACCGCGCGCGGCTGTTCGTGCGCAAAGAATTGATGAAAACATGGAAATCACGTCCGCGTAAATCTACCGAAGTAGCTGCTTTGCCGCCTGTCGCAACTCAGCACCCGAGTCCTGCGCGCTGCAAGGCAATCTTCGCTGAACTTTCCGACTACTTGGACGAGCAACTGGACGATTCTCTGTGTGAAGAGCTGGAAAAACATCTGCACGGCTGCGCCCCCTGCGAGGTTTTTCTAGCGAGCCTGGAGGCGACCATCGAGGGATGCCGCAATTCGGCCGCGGTGCATCCCGATCGCAAGAAGGCTGGCGAACTCCGCAAAAAAGTCCTGGCCGACTACGAAGAAATGGTCGCCAAGAACATCGCCACGTAGTGCAAGTTCGTAGCCTAACTACACTCTGTCATCCTGAGCAACGCAAAGGACCTCTGTACTGGACTGCGAGAGAGTCCATGGGTCTTTCTCTAAAATGTCAGCCCGTTAGGGGCCAACTTTTCCTGTAACAAATCTCGCCCTTTCTACATTTATTCCTTGAACTTCCAACACCGCGACATTCGGAGGCCATCCTGATCACGAGTAAAGTCGAACTGACTCAACCACTTAAGCAACAACGCCAATTCGTGGCGCGGACCGGCAGCGGCCACGATTTTCCACTCGACGACACCGAGGGAGGCACGGGCCCCAAACCCATCGAACTGGTGGCCGCCGGACTGGCGGGATGCACCGCCTTCGACGTGATCACCATCCTGCGCCAGAAGCACCACCAGAAGGTGACGGGATACGAAGTGCGCGTCGAGGCCGATCAGGCCGAGCGTCCACCACAAGGGTTCACCACGGTCCGGATTCATCACGTGGTCACTGGCTTTGAGATTGACGTAGCCGCGCTGGAAGAGGCCATCCGCCTCTCTGAGGAGAAATACTGCTCCGTCGGCGCCATGGTGCAAAAGACCGCGAGTTTCCACACTACGTACGAGATCGTGGAAGACAAGACCGAGTGGATGAAGCCGCTGGCATCGGTTGGGGTGCAGGGGTGACCGCTTGTTTCGCCTTCGTCGGCCCGAACCTGTTACCGTCGGGCTTCACAAACTGGTGTCCGTTGATGACATTCGCGCGTAAACTGGCGTGAAGAGCGAGAGAGGGATCCGAGCATGCCGCAATGGGTTTGGTTGGTTGCGATTGTCGTGGGCTGGGTAATCCTGACGCGGTGGCTTCTGCCCAAGCTCGGTGTTCCCACTTGAAGAAGTGCCGCCTGCGTCGAGTCTCGACGCAAAGATGCGGGTCAACCGAACACTCCGGTGAAAGCAACACTCCTGAAAAAGGAATGATCTCCCTCACTGCGCGGCTTATCGGTGATTTGATACATCCAGACGCCCTCTGAGACCGACTCGGCTCCCGCCTGCGCACCGCCCTGTCAGTGTGCCAGCGATTGAGACAGGCTCATCAGGTTCTGCGGTAGCACGCGAATCAGTCCCCCGCGCGGGCTATCGATGTCAGCGATCAGGAAGAACGAGATGGATATGGCGAGCGGCAAAACGACAAACAGCGGAACACTGGTTCGACGCGTACCGTAGCCGATCAGCACATTGCAGCAGACTGCGATCGCCGCCAGCAGCCCCCATGCAGCAGCGGGGATGCGGTTCCAATATGCGGCCTGCGTGTATCCCTGAGAGTTCAGCACATCGTTCATGCCCGAAACCGCAAGAGCGACCACTGGAGTCGGGTGTGCGGATGCTGGCGCCTGCACGGCGGACCACAACTCGTTCTGCAGTTGAGCAGCCCGGCCGTCGATCTGCCGCAGTTGTTGTACATCGCGGGTGATATAGGAGAGCACGCGCTGATCGAGGTAAGCCTTCAGAAGCTCACGCACTTTCGCCCCATCCGCCGCAGGTAATACGTCGGCACGGACGTACTCTGTACCAATCGCATTTGCCTCCGCCTCTTCGTACGTCTTGCGCAGATCATACCGGCTGATCGCCATCGAAAAGGTGAAGCCGATGAGCAGACCGAGCAATGTGAGGGATGCGGCTTGGACAACGCCGAAGTCATCCCGCAACTCTTCGCGCAACGGCCGCCTTTGGGTAAGGAAGGCCCCGAAGTGCGCCGAGAACCACAACGCTACAAACGAGATCGCAAGAACGAGAAACGGGTACTTCGGGATGGTGCTCATATCCTAAGATTTGCGCCTGACGTGGCTACCTGGAATGCCGCTATCTTTTTGACGGATTTCGGTCTGAAGTTGATGAACAAGAGAGCTTAAGCGGAACGGTCAACTTTTGGCAACTATCTGCGGGCCGACATCGTGTTATCGAGACCCCTCCTCCACGATCCAGACTTGGATAAACCAACAGCCGGCGGGATCGGCACCGACGCTCGATTGTTCTGGATGACGTGCGAGTGGCAGGTAAGAGTGAAACGGTCTCGCTCCGATTGACACAATGATTGTGGGCGAAAACTGAGGTACTGGTCGGTGTGCAACCTCTCGCAATGCACGAAGTATGTCACGGACGCGTCATATCGTGGAAGAGCGGCGCTTCAGCGCCGCGTCAGAGGCCCGAGAAAATGGAACCGAGTCCCGTAGGGACGCCACAAACGCAGCGCGAGTTTGGAATGAAACGACATCTGTAACTCGAATGTGGGACATTTGCAAAACATTCGTTTGACAATCAAACGACAACTCGGTTGCATCCCAAACCACGATCAGCGAGTCCAACTTTGTAGGCGAATTAGGGGAGCAAAAACATGTGGATGAGGTCATGCGCGGTGTGTAAGACGCTTCTGAAGAAACTCAGATTGAGCGATTCCATCCGCTGTCAGTGCGGATGGGAATGGCGTGGCTAGTTGAATTTCTGGCAAGGCCGTACCTGGGCAAGAGAACAGAAACTGGAAGGACTGGGCCGTGGCAAAGGTAATTAAGTTTTACATACCGAACAACTTCTCGAAGCGTGTGAAGTGGCTTCCTCCGCAGCAACGGGGAAAAGTGATCGAGTTTTGTCCGCCGGCAAAGAAATCTGCTTGAGCTCGAAGCGGGACAAGATACGCTTCGCAGACCGCGTGGGATGGGTGGCTGTGGCGCTCGATTGAGAACCTGATTTCTGCTTCTTACGCAAAAGGCTGCAACGCAGGGCGGTCCTCACTCCGAATACCCGTCTCCTTCTCCTTCATCCTCTTCCTCGTCGTCCTTTTTTTCATCCTCGTCTTCTTCGTCGTCTTCGGGCACTTCACGAAACCAGGCGTTAGCCATCCTGCGATCCACGGAAACTGCTGAATACATTCTGGTCATGCTCAATGGTACGCGCAATTCATGAGGAGGTATCCGGTTTCCAGCGCGGACGAATGGGCAACCGATGCTCAAATCGTTGCAGATGCGTTATTCTTGATGGGGTATGGACCACTTAGCCGTTCTCCGGGAAAAAATTGGGACTCTCCGTGCCGAGATCGCACATCTTCAAGAGTTGAACGAGCAGTATCGGCGTTCCGGAAGTCAGGACCGCAATAGAACCGAGGCTCAGGTCGCTCACGGCCAGAGACTTGAACGACTGCAAGAAATCCAGAAAGAACTCGCCCAACTCGCTAACCTTGGGAGACGAGTTCTCTCGGTCGAAGAGAGGAAAGAAGAGCACCGCTCCCGGCTGCATCTCGTCAACAAGGCTTCGTAGCCGCGGCCACTCGGGTGTGCAGATCACCCTTAACGTATCCGATCACTCCGAGATCGAGAACTTCCGTGAACCACTGGCTGCGGTCGCCAATCAGTTGTTGCGAGGGTTACGAAATCGGATGAGGTGGTGCAGTCGGCGACTGAAAACAAACAGGATGGAGCCGACGAGCGGACTTGAACCGCTGACCTGCCGGTTACGGATCGACCCAGTTTTGCGTATGTTGTTGTGAGATAAGGGCTGTAGCAGGGCGTTTTGGGGTGTTTTTGAGCACTCCGGGGACCGTTCGTACAGTATTTGTACAGCAGAATGACCAGCCGATTTCAGATCGGCAGGCTTGGAAATTTCCAGCGCGGAACCGCCATCACCCCACTATCCCCGACTGAAATAACGCCTGTCACGGCCGTCAGAAAACGTAGGACGTACCGGCACCGAACCCATGCCTGATCAGTCTGGACTATGTTGTTGGGCAGGAAGTTGTTTGGAATGTGGAACTTTCGGCTCTTGGCGGCGTTGTCCGCAGAGCCAGTTTGCTTTTCCACCCGCGTCATGCGTAGACGATCAGGCCCACATTAACCTTCCCTGCTTCCCACGACTCCTTCCCTCAACAGGAGAGGGACAATGGTCGGCAGTACATGTTCGGCGGCGGTCCATCTGGAAGGTGACCCTGCCCCACTGTCACCTATCGCTCCCGCCTCAGCGCCAGCAGAATGGAGAACCCATGAGACGAGTCGCGTACTGCGCCATCGCA
The DNA here is from genome assembly GCA_049792875.1 of Candidatus Sulfotelmatobacter sp. GTDB lineage: Bacteria > Acidobacteriota > Terriglobia > Terriglobales > Acidobacteriaceae > Sulfotelmatobacter. The sequence goes on along the minus strand of JBARBI010000109.1, from coordinate 1,902 downwards.
TTGCTTTCTCTATTATGCCCGCTGGTCCTCTCCCGGGCACAGGCCCAGGTGTCAGTGACCACGCACCACAACGACGTGGGCCGTACTGGGCAGAATCTCAACGAGACGATCCTGAATACGTCCAACGTCAACGTCAACCAGTTCGGCAAGCTTTTCGCTTGTCAGGTGGACGGCTACGTCTACGCTCAGCCTCTCTACGTGGCTCAGGTGACGATCGCTTCCGCGCTGCACAACATCGTTTACGTGGCGACTGAGAACAACAGCGTCTATGCGTTCGATGCTGATAATGGTGCGCAGCTCTGGCACCTCAACCTGGGAACACCCGTGCCCAGCACGGACATTTCGTCGACCTATAAGGACTTGACGCCGGTCATCGGCATCACCGGCACTCCGGTGATCGATCCTGTCAGCAACACACTCTACGTAGTGGCCAAGACTAAGAACACGAGCAATAGCACCTACCACCAGAATCTGCATGCGGTCGACATCACTTCGGGAACCGAGATGCCCGGGAGCCCAGTGGAGATCACTGCCAGCGTCGCAGGTAGCGGTTCAGGATCCAGTGGAGGCACGATCGCATTCCAACCGCTGTACCAGCTGAATCGTCCTGGATTGCTGCTTTTGAACGGTGTGGTCTATATCGCATTCGGGTCGCATGGAGATATCGGTCCTTATCACGGATGGGTTCTGGGCTATAACGCATCAACATTAGCGCAATTGGCTGTATTCAATACGACGCCCAACGGCAGTGAAGGAGCCATCTGGCAGGGTGGGCAAGGCCTTGTCGCCGATACCGACAATATCTATTTCATGACCGGCAACGGCAGCTTTGACGCGAATACTGGCGGAGCCGAGTACGGCGACAGCGTGGTCAAGCTGGCGACCTCGACGGGGCTTTCGGTGAGCGACTACTTCACTCCCGATAACCAAGGTAGCCTCAACCAAAGTGACGCCGACCTCGGCTCGGGCGGGCCGATGCTGCTGCCTGGCACCAGCTCGATCGTAGGGGGCGGCAAGGACGGCATTCTTCGCCTGATCAATACTGCCAGCATGGGGGAATACAATTCGGTTCTCAATGCGGACCTGGAGGAATTTCAGGCGACCAGCGGCATTATCATGATCGGGCCGATTTACTGGAACAGTCCCAATCACGGTACTGTGGTCTATCTCTGGGGGCCGGGTGATTACCTGAAGGCGTTTGAGTTCTTGAATGGGTCCTTTCAAACTACACCCATATCTCAGAGCACAATGACGAGCCCGGCGGGAAATTCAAATGCCGCCCCTTTGTCGCTGTCCGCCAACGGGAGCACATCGGGCACGGGAATTGTGTGGGCGGCTCTGTCGAACTCCGGCGACTCCAATCAACAGACGGTGACTGGGATCCTTCGCGCTTTCGACGCGACAAACCTGACCACGGAACTATGGGACAGCCAGCAGAACGCTACACGAGACAGCGTAGGCAACTACGCAAAATTTGCGCCTCCTACGATCGCGAACGGCAAAGTGTACCTGGCCACATTCTCCAACCAACTACTGGTTTACGGGTTGGTGCCGCCGGCTGCCCTGTCAGTGACCTCGGTTTCGCCGACGTCGGGGGGGACGGCGGGTGGAACAAAAGTGACTATCGGTGGGAGTGGATTTCAGTCAGGGGCAACGGTGGCCTTCGGGGGAAATGCGGCGACGAACGTGAATGTTGTGAGCACCACGTCCATCACTGCCACCACTCCGGCGCACGCGGCGGGACCTGTGAGTGTCAGGGTAACGAATCCTAACGGGCAGCGTGCCACTTTATTGAATGCCTTTACTTACAAGAGGAAGAAGAGGTGATCATATCTTTCGCATCCCCGCGTTGATTGCGTTCATTTTCCGGCGTTGTGGCACGCAATGCTCTGCACAAGGTGA
>JBARBI010000108.1:0-32029 GCA_049792875.1 Candidatus Sulfotelmatobacter sp. | reverse complement strand
ATGCTGGTCGGGAGTCGAAACGCGGACATACAATGCGGCTCGCTTCATCTGCTCAGTTCCTCCTTGGATATTGTGGGAGTTCAAGTTCTGTTTTCGTGGAGCCGGATCGAACGCCTTGTCTGAATGTTCTTTCCATTCGGGCAGAATCCATGTCTTCAGATATCGTTTGGAGACGGCGCAACACACGCGCAGGCACTTATCCGAACTCCAAAATAGAGTCCGGCTGTACCAGCGTACGCTTGGTGGGATGCGGATGAAACGGATGAGCCATGCCGGGGCACTGCGTGGTTGCTGTTCCCTTACTCTGTCTCCAGGTCAACGGGCCGAACCCAGCGGCGCACGGCGTGCGGCCTAGCCAACGCATGGCGGATGCATGGGAACGCCTTGCATTTCCTCTGTCGCTTCTACTGGTGCCGTTCCCACGCGGCCGGACTCAGCCACCGTACACGTGTACGCTGAAAGATTCGCGGTTAGCGGATTGGCAACCCAGTTCGTCGCGCCGGCAGGAAGAACGAGGCTGCTCGGTTTGCGTGCCGAGCAGCCTCGTTTCTATGCGTGGCGTGGCTATCCGATCGCCACTTACTGCGCCGTGCCGGGCAGGGCTGCCGCCTGGGTGGATCCCGCAACTCCGTTGGAGTTGTCGCGCACGGTTAGCGTTGCTGTCTTTGCGCCTCTGGCCGTTCCAGTTGGCGGGTGGAAGGTGATGGTGAGGGTGCAACTCGCGCCTGCTGCCAGGCTCGTGCCGCAGCCGTTCGTCAGCGTGAACTGAGTACGGTTTGTGCCACCGATCGTGATTCTGGCGATAGTGAGCGGCGCGAGGCCGGAGGTTTCGGTGAGTGTCACCGTGCCGATGGCGGTTGCCCCTCGGAGTGCTGTGAGTGGCGACGGCGTCAAGGCCGACAAAGAAGCGATCGGGGCGACCCCGGTTCCGCTCAATCCGACGGTTAATGTTGGGTTCACAGGATCGTTGGTGACGATGGATACGGCTGCCGTCTTTAGCCCGGCGGTAGTCGGCCTGAACCTTACGCTGATCGTGCAGCTGCGGCCAGCAGCCAGGGTTCCGCCGCAAGCGGTGGTACGGGTAAAGTTGGCTGCGTTCGCACCAGTGACTGTGATGCTCGTGATGGTCAGCGCCGCACTGCCTAGGTTCGACAGGGTCGTCGTCTGAATTCCGCTCGTCGTATTTACCAGTTGATTGGCGAACGTCAGAGCGGGTGGATTCACAAACGCCACCGCCCCCCCGACGCCTTGAGTGACTCCAAGAGATACCGAGGCTTGAAAGCTGGCGTCTCCGCCATAGGTGGCGGTCAGGGTTTTCGATCCGGGGCTGAGCAGGGTCACTGGGCAGCTGCCAGCACCGGCAGTCAGAGCTGCGGTGCAGCTCTCGCCAGTGTTTGCAGTCACCGTGACACTCCCGGTGGGAACACCGGAGAATTGCGGAGTCACGCCAAAGCTGACCGTTACCGCTTGATTCACGGCGGACGGATTCGGAGTGTGCGCCGTGATGGTCGTGGTCGAGGTTGCCTTAGCGATCGTGAACGCAGCCGTATTTGAGGTGATGGTGTAGTTCCCCAGCACCGCCGCCGGACTGAGCGTGGCGCTGATGGTGTAAGAGCCTACCGCCTCACCCGGTGTACGCGCGTAGGTTGCCACTACGTTGTCCGCTGGCCGGAAGCCGAACAACGTTCCGGTCAGAGTTGGGTCGACGCCTCCGAAGTTCTTACCAGCCGCGTTTGGCGTGACCGACGCTGCGGCGGCGGTGATGGTGAAGATCGCCGTGTTATTGGTGATGGCATAGTTGGCCAGCACGCCGATTGGTGCCAGCGTGGCACTAATGGTGTAGCTGCCGACGTTCTCTCCGGGAACGCGGCTATACGTGGCAGTTACGCCGTCCGCAGGCAGGAAGCCGGTCAGCGTGCCGGTGAGGGCTGGATCGATCGTGCCGTAGACCTTGCTGACCGCGTTTGGCGACACCGAGGCGGCTGCTTGGGTAATGGTGAAGTTGGCAGTGTTGTAGGTGATCGCGTAGTTGCCCAGCACCCCTGCTGGATTCAGCGTCGCTCTGATCAAGTACGGACCGCCGGCCACCGTTTCACCCGGAGCACGAGTGTAAACAGCAGTCACGCTATCCGCGGGCAGAAAGCCGGTCAGCGTGCCCGTGGTTAGAGGATTCGGGTCCGCCGTGCCGTAGACCTTGGTGGCCGCGTTTGGCGACACCGAGGCGGCTGCTTGGGTAATGGTGAAGTTGGCAGTGTTGTAGGTAATGGCGTAGTTGCCCAGAACGCCTGCAGGATTCAGCGTGGCACTGATCAAGTACGGACCGCCGGCCACCGTTTCACCCGGAGCACGAGTGTAAACAGCAGTCACGCTGTCTGCGGGCAGGAAGCCGGTCAGCGTGCCCGTGGTTAGAGGATTCGGGTCCGCCGTGCCGTAGATCTTGGTGGCGGCATTTGGCGTCACCGAGGCAGGCGCCGGGGTGATCGTCAACGTGCCCGGTACATAGGTGATGTTGTAGTTGGTGGTGGAGGCTGGGCCGGTGCAAGTGATCGGGTACGAAGCAACCGGGCTGGAGGTTGTCGCCGTGGTAGTACAGGTGACGACAATGCCCAGCGTTGTAAGCGTATCCCCATTCACCAGGCCCGCCGGAGTGAGTGGGAGGGGCGACGGATTGGGAGTGCCATAAGTCCGCGTCGCGTTGGAAGTAATGGTCAGTGCTGCTTTCGCGACGGTGACTTTACCCGCTGCATAGCTAATGGTGTAGTTGGGGTTGACGGCTCCCGTGCAGGAAGTCGGGTAGGTCCCGATCGGCGTGCTGCTGGTCAACACGGGCGTGGTGGTGCAAGTCGGTGCCACAATGGGCGGCGTCGTGGGGAGCGCGAAAATGGCTGGCGTGTCTCCGGCGACAAGGCCCACGTAACTGGCTGTGATCGTCGGGGGTGTTCCGCCGTAGGTCATCAAGCCGCTACTGGCCCAAATCGTCAAGGGTGCTGGCGTGACTGACACCGTGCCCCCGACATAGGTGATTGTGTAATTGGCGTCTACTGCTCCCGTGCAGGTGATCGGGTACATTCCCACCGGGCTGGTCCTAGTTGCCGTCGTCGAGCAAGTCGGCGGCGTTGTCAAGCCAGCTGGGTTGGCGGGACTGTAACTGACCGTGAGGGCGGGAACCGCGCTGCCGTACCTCATCGTGGCGTTGTTGGCCGTAATCGTCAACAACTGCAGTGTTCCACCCGTGCCAGTCAGCGAGACCGTCAGGGTTGGATTCGCAGGATCGGTAGTGGTGATGGTAAGGCTTGCGGCCTCGAGCTGGGCTGGGGTCAGGGTGGGAGTGAACGTCACTCCGATCACGCAGTTCGCGCCCGCTGCCGCGGTCCCGCCGCACGAGTCGGACGACACCATGAAGTCAAGCAAGTTCGCGCCCAGGATCGCTGTCGAGTATGTAAATGACGCGGTGCCCTTGTTGGAGAGCGTGACCGTCTTAACCGCGCTGATTGTATTGAGAGGCACGGTCCCGAAGGCTAGCGCTGTAGGTGATACTGAAGCAGACGTTCCTCCGAAGGACACAATGTTGGACCAGGGCGAGGTGATTATTGCCCCCGTCCAGTAGCTGGCGTCGGGTTTAAACGCCTGCACCCTGTAGAAATAAGGTCCCGCGGTGGCGGTTGTGTCGTTGTAGGTTATGGGGCCGCCCCACGTGATCCCTTGCCCATTTGCGTCCGTGGGCGTACTCGGCCCAACGAATATGGGGGTTGGGGCCGCGAAGGCAGCTGTCGTGTCCCTCTGCAGAGTGAAGCCAGTCTCGCTGGCGGAGTTGTCGGTCCAGGTCAGGTTCAGCCCTGTAGTGGCTGCGGTGGCAGCCAGGTTCGAAGGCGTCTCCGGGGGCACATTGAAGGCTATCGCCCTCATCATGTCGTTCTCTTCATGACCCAGAATGTGGCAGTGCCAAACGTACTCCCACCCAAGGTTGATTACTTTGTTCGGGGTCGGCGTCCCAACGTTGGTGGCCGGGTCTAGGTTTGTGAAAATCGAGCACGGTGCCGGGGTTGGCGTGCCTGGAACGGTTATCGCCGGACAGTTGCTGCCCGCCGGCATCGTCACATCCATCAGCCGGTAACTGTCGCGCAACGGGAATGGGGGAACCGGTTGGATGGGCTTCAACGCCACCAGGATGTCTTCCAGCGGATTCATCCGGACGGTGTCTTTCCAACCCAATTCGTTTTGGTCGGGCGGCCTTTTGGTCCCGTCCCAGGCCGACCGGTTGATCACTTGCACGTTGAACAGGTGGAAGTGGATGAAGTGGGTGTCCACACCATTGTGGGTGATATGCCAGAGTTGCGTCGCACCTTGGTTAATGATCTCGGTGGGAGGATCGATGTAGCCCAGAGGGATCGTCGTCTGGGTCAGGAAGTTGGTGAGAGGTAACTCGACCCCCAGGGTCGCATTCATCCGGCCATAGTCGAGCGTAAAGAGCTCTTGGATCGTCTTCCGCTCATCGGTGTAGGTGACCGGAGTGGTTGAACCGATTGGGTAGAAGGTCAAGGAGGCGTCAGTGATTAGCGAATAGGTCGGGATGGCGGAGTACCCACCCGAGGCCGGAGGGTAAGTCGGTTCGGGAACGATGGGCACCGGCTGAGTCTGGGCAAAAATGCTCGGCAAGGCGTTCCTCAAAGTGGACAGACTGAAGCTATTCGTCGGGGTCCCGGCGCCCACAACAATTTGCATGATGGTGCGGGTGTTGGGACCGTAGCCCGGAAGGGTGTTGGGTGCGCCGCCGATGGGGGTCTGGTCCCCGTCGCCGGTGAAATAGTCGAGGCGCGAGTCAACGGCTGGGGCAGGGGTGGGCGCGTCGTTGTAGAGAATGAGCGTCTTACCCGCGAACTTGGAGAAGTCAACGATCACATCGGCGCGCTCCGCTGGCCCTAGCCAGAGGCCGTGGACGCTGACGTTCGTGATGGTTACGCTCCGGGTATTGGCTTCATAACCGGTGGGCATCGAGGGGATCACCACAGGAGCGGGCAGCAGTCCGCCCTCGGTACCGATCTGAATGAAAGGCGGGCCCGCGGTTGTCGGATCAGGCGCACCGCCCGCCCTGCCGTCGGCCGCCCACATGGTTTGCTGTATCGGGATGCCTGCGGTCTGGCTGCCGGCACCGAAGTTAGGCCAGCATCCTGCCGGAAGACCAGTTCCGTTGATCGGGTTCCCGCTTCCATCCAGGATCGCCGTGGCGAGGCCCATGAACAGCGTTGTGTTGGTAATCGGCGTGAGCTGCGAGCAGAGCGGAGTGAGCGATCCCGCCGCGGGCTGAATAGCAGGAACCATTTTGACTTCAGTGTTTGTCCTGCCATCTGGGGTCGTAACCGTCGAATCGGCCACGTACAACTGGAGATTCCAAGACCGGTCGTTGCCGGCAGACAGGATGCGGAACCGATACGCCTCGGGCGCCACATGCAGAACTGGATAGGCCATGCCGTTGACCAGAGGCGTATCCATGAAGCTTTCTGGCGTTCCGGATGGGTTCGGCGTGATGGGGCAATTCACGGCTGCGTTCGGGAATGCTGAGGATTCGCAAGGAATCGTGACGTCTCCGACTGTCGGGGTTGCCGCTAGCAGAACTGTTTGGTTTCCCGGCAAAGTCCATGGACCGTAGTCCCACCGGCCAAACGCGTTAGCCCCGCCCACGTCAGCCGGGTTCTGGTTGGGTGTGTAAACGTGCGGGAACCAGAGGTCACCGGGATTTGCGAGTCCGGGAGTTGTTCCGAATCTCCCGGCAACCCAGGTTGGATCTTCAACCGCGAGTTGGGAGGCGCTGGGCACGAAAGTCTTATCCTGGATGACCAAGGGAATGAGGTGTGTCAGATCGGCTGCGGTAGTGCCCCCGAGAGCGGCTCCCAAGGTGCCGGGAACGGTTGCGGCCTGCAGGGCATCTTCTTCCACCGGGTCGCCCAACAGGTAACCGGCGGCTTCGCCGGCGTACACGTTGAGTCGAGTAATGCCATAGGCGTGGTCGTGGTAAAACATCAACCGCCCGCCCTGCTGGTTGGTCCAGAAGAACGTCATCGCGCCGGGGCCGGGATCGTTGACCGGGTTGCTGGTGCCGATCGCCGCGCACGTCGACTGCCCAGCACAGGCCGGGATCAGGGCGTAGCCATTACTTTGGTCAAACCACATGTCGGGAACGGGTTGCGTACTGTCGCCCTTCTGCACTGGGCCTACCTCTCCCGCTGGGGCAGTCCACTGGTGCGGTGTTCCATCGCTGATCCAGGGGGTGGCGCCGCCGTGGAGGTGGAGGGTGGCGCGGTTCTGCGTATATGGGGACCCCGCTCCCATGTAGGTGGTGTCCACAGGAAGAAACAGGTTTCCTCCGGCGCCAGTGGGGAGCATGTTCTTGAAGAGCACGCGCACCGGCCGGTTCTTCGTGGCAAGGATCACCGGCCCTAGATACGACGGAGTACAGCTCGTGGCCGTGCCGATGAGCTGGCAGTAACCCCGCAGCGTCGTAAGGGGCAGGTCCGAATGCATTTGCGTCTTGTACTGCATCAGCGCGATTACGTAATAATCAGCTCCCGGAAAAGTTGTAGTGTCCGGGGTCGCGAGCGAGTTCCTCAAATCCGGCAGTGGATCGAGAAACTTTCGCATACCGGTGTTCGCTACAAGGGGCGCACCGATGGTTGCGGTGACAATAGCGCCCGAGCCGCAGGCGGGTTGGGTGAGGGCACCGCAGGTGGGAAGAGCAATAGTGCCGCTGGGGCCGACATCGACGATGGTGATTTGAGGAGCGATGTATCCAGCGCCTCCGCCACCCCCACTGACGGTAGCGATGGCACCAGTTGCATCTACTGTAACCGTAGGAATTCCGGCGGCTGTGCCGGTGGCGTCTGTGATACTGACGAAGGGAGTGCTGTAGCCGCTTCCTGCGGAAACAATCGTGAAACCGGCGATCGCACCAGCTGGCAGCGGGCTATTGGCCCAATTCGCGACGCCGAAGTAATCCGTACAGTTGGGCGGCACGTTGTTTGGGTCACAAGGGGGCAGATTGATCTGGCCGAAGGCCAGCGAGCCAAACATCAACAACAGGGAAATCAATAGTAGTTTTTTCATGTTACTTCACCTGCCCTTGATGTTTTCTCATCGCAATTGCGCGACGGTCCGCATGATGAGCCGCGGCGGCCCATCTGTCCTTATTGGTTGTGCACCGCATTTGCCCGGCCTTGCAGCCCATCGGATTCTTTGCGGTCGCGCTGGGTGCGTTGTTCATATTTTGCGGTCGAGGTTTCTTGGTAGCTTGAGCAGAGGCGCCGACCAGACTCACGACGCAAAACAGCACCAGGAACAATCCCGTGAACCGTATCAATGTGATTAGACTCTTCATCGTCTCTCCTTAAATGTCTTCCAACTGCCTTGGCATGGGCGACGCCGCACGGCAACTTTCAATTCCACAGGGCTCACTGATTCCAAAAGTACCTTCAGGGGGAGGTCTGACGGACTGCGTGAGTAGTCACGGCGAACCTGGAGAATGGGAATCCTTCTCGGTGTGATCGCTCAACTGTTCTGGAATACACGGGTGGTCAACCCGAGGTCTTTGTGCCCCAACAAAACGTGATCGTGGTCACGGTGTGCGGTGACGGGCGGTACGGACTTAAGCATGAGTCAGACGCAAGATGTTCCGTAAGCTTGGGAGCGCGTGGAGTTGGTTGGGTTACGCCAGACGACTCCGCTCGAAGAGTTGCAATAATCTGCATACGGTCTCGCCCCGAATTTCAACCCCCAGGGGTAGGACCGAAGAGATCCTCCTTTGCCCCTAGTTTGTGGTTGGTAGTTATCTCCCCCGATTGGGCCCTGCACCTGTAGTTCGGTGGTCAAATCAATCTGTGCACGGCGAAATTTGCGGGCGGTCTCAAGCTGAGCCTCTTGGACACCAGCGCAGAGCCGCAGCGTGCCGCTCGCGGGAGCTATGATGGCAATCGGCAATACAGTTGGATCTTCTCTCCGCGGACTCACCCCCACCCCCGACACCGGGGCTACCCCTCCATCACGACAAGCAAGCCCCAGATTGTGGGTTGTGAGCCGGAGTCCTGCAGGCCGGGGAGGCGCGTCCCCTGAGCGGCTTGAAGGAGCGTCGGCCGCGCGCCAGCGCTCTCCCCAAACGCCTCTCGCCAGCGGTCCGCACTTTCTCAAACAGGTTGAACTCTTCCGAGGACTCTCCCTGTCCGAATGCGGAGAGATCGCGAGGGCGGCGCGCGAACAAGTCTTCGTGCGAGGCGAGACGCTCTTCCTAGAGGACGATCCGGTCCGCGCCGTCTATGCCGTGGCATGTGGGCGGGTCAAAACCATTCGGTCCAACCGGGTTGGAAAACTGATCATTCTGCACCTCGCCGGTCCCGGCGAAGTCGTGGACGGATTGGGACTCTCGTTGGAGAGTAACCACTCGCTGACAGCGCAGGCGGTAAGCCGCTGCCAGGTGTTGATTTGGGATGTGAGAGTGTTTGAGTCTTTCGTTCGGGAGTTTCCATCGCTCCAGCGCAGTGCCAACCGTGTTCTGGCCCGCCGTTTGCGGATGGTGGAGGGGCGGCTCCACGAGCTGGCCACGGAGCGGGTCCCTCAGCGGCTGGCACGGGTACTACTTCGCCTGATTGTGCAATCCGGCTGTCGCCGGAGCCACCAGTCCATTGATCTCTCCTGTGAGGAACTCGCACAGATGGCCGGGACCACGCTGTACACGGTCAGCCGGTTGCTCTGCAGCTGGGCGGCGGAAGGCATTATCCAGCCGGAGCGCAACGCGATTCTTGCGGAGAATCTGCCAGGTTTGATTGACCTGGCTAGTGGCGGCGGGGATTCTCTTTAGTCGCGATCTTGGAACTTGATCTTGCGCTGACTGACACGCTGCGGATTTGGGCCGGTATACTCGTGGGGGTGGGCGTCAGAGTTTGGTCGGACGGGTGGTTGCCGTGCTGGCTACGTCGAGCCCGGCACAGACGGCGGCGTCGCCAGCCCCGGCCTGCCCCTCGGAACGTCTTCATCTCATGAGCCTCTTCCTCAAGCGATGTGTATTGGCTTGCGTAAGCAAGGTCATGCTCTGCACTCTGCACTCTCACTCCACATGGTACGTTCAGGCGACAGGAGGAGATGACAAGATGAGAACTTACGCTGCGATAGTTTTGTTGTTCTTATGCATGACCGCGGCTGCATTTTCCCAAAATGCAAAACAAGTAAACAAGTCGACCTGAACAACACAGTTGCTTCTTGCACGATAGCAACAGGCAAGCCGAGGAGTCAGGATATGAAGAAACTCTCGCTGGCTTTATTTTCACTTGTGCTGCTGTTCAGCGGCATCCTTTCCCTGGCGCAGAGCCGAATCGCCATTCCGTCCTACCAGGATCCGGGAAGCTCGCAATGGAATGGGTGGCGAGCCCTCGGTTCGTCCTCCGTCGGCATCATGATCGTCAATCTCAACAATGGCGACGACACCACTTACTACCCGAGCGTCGACCAAGCCATTCGCAATACGCGAAAGAAAGGGATCTTTGTCGTCGGCTACGTGTACACCGGATATGGACAGCGCGATCCGGCCGTCGTTCGCAGGAAAGTGGACGCAGTATTCCGAAACTACCTTGTGGATGGGATCTTCTTCGACGAAGTCCCCACTGACTGTGTCGCCGTGAACTCCTTCGCGGGCTCCAACTACCACTACTATCAGGACCTGGCTGATCACGTGCGACGCAATCAAGTGGGGGGGCGCATCGTCATCCTTAATCCTGGAACCCAGCCCAACGACGACTGCTGGATGTCCATTGCGAACATCCTGGTCACGGCTGAGTCTAGCAGCCTACAGGACTACACCCAGAACTACCAGTCGGAAGCATGGTTCCATCGCTATCCGCCTGACCGCTTCTGGCACATTGTGTACGCAGTTCCTTCCACCGCGGCGCTGAACGATGTAATCGCCTTGAGCCTCAAACGCGGTGCTAGTTGGGTCTACGTCACCGATCGGGCTGGCGATAACCCCTACGATCAGCCGCCCTCCTACTGGTCGCTGGAGGGTACTGAAGTTGCGCACCAGGGAGTCCAGGCGCCCTATGCCAGCTTCCGTCCGGGGTCGAGCGACAGCAACGGCAATCCGCTTCCCAGCCAAGTTTCGTTTCGCTGGAGAGCAGTCAACGGAACCAAGTGGCAAATCTTTCTGGATACCGATCGCAATGAGAGCACGGGCTATCACGGATCAGACTCGGGCCTTGCGCTTGGCGCCGACTACCTGATCGAGGCCGCCGCGGACGGTAGTGCGCATCTGCTTCGTTATACGGGAAGCGGATCGGATTGGGAATGGCATGAAGTTTCGGCCCACGCCCGCATCTTGTTTCTTGATGCAGGCGTCAACCTGATCGAGTTGGATGCGAATGCGCTGGGCCAGACCCACGCGCTCAATTGCCAGATCCGCTCCCTCGATGCACACGGAAAGACGTTCTTCACCAGCTTGCTCGTGCCTCTTAGTCTTGACAGTACAGCATATGTTTTTGACATCGAAGACCACAGCCAGGACTGAGTTCTGCGCAAGCTGTGATCCAGGAATCATCAGAAGAAGTTGAAAGGACGGACCACATAAGTCTTTCCCGACGGATCAGCCGTTGACAGTGCACCTGCCGCCCTGCCGCAGCACCGCCGCGTCCCGCACTACGCCTACACGATTGATGTTTGAGATGTTAATTAGAGGAATCTGCCGTTAGCAGTTTGATGTGCGGACTCCGCGATTGTCACCTGCTCGAAGTGTCACGGTTAACCAACGGCTGCGGCGTTTGCCAACCCGCTCGCGTGGGTCCATCTGTGGGGCCAGTCATCCAGCCCAGTGATCTAAGTTGTTGGCTTTAAATGCCCAAATATTCCCGCGAATTCCTCTTAACTCTATGAAAATAAATGTCTTGATAGAGTGTGAAGATGGCACTCTACCGCTGAGTTAAGCGCCCATTGTAGTGCGGTAAGTTCATCATTATACACAAGTTCCCAGTCCACGATTTTGCGACTGATTTGCTACTGAACGGCCGGCGGCCCCCCGTTGCAGCCCCCGTTCACCTCCGAGAACCGCTTCGAGCACCCGGCCTTGCGCCTCCAGCCGCTGCTTCTTTCTGGAATGTGCATCGTACATCGTCATGTCCAGTCTGGTATGCCGTAGAGTCACCTGGATGACGGCCGGGTTTTCGCCTTCTGCCATGAGGAACGAGCAAAGACTATGGCAAAAGACGTGGCTCTCGTTGGCCGGTTTTCAGGTGATATTCATTGGCCGGTTTTGGGTGATCGCTGAGGGCGAGATTTTCGCCAACCATCCAAGCCGAATCAACTGTCACAGCTCCGTTTGTGCTTGTTTTCCTCTGAAAGTACATGGTGGAACCTCAGACGCTACCTCGCCGGACCTGCGTTCTGACCTATCGCTGCAACAAGTTGTGCATTGATGCTGAGGGCCACCTACGTGCAATGGAGAAACAAGAGTGGACCAGTTCCTCACCTCGTTCACCACGGGAGCGAAATCATGACAAACCGAGACACTAGCACAGTTGAGGAGTTAGAGCAGTCGCTGGCTCATTTGCTCTCACATTCTCTTGGAGAAGTGCTGAGCTACGCTGAAGTGCAGAGATTCATGCAGATCCGCGAAGAGATTCTGCGGCGCCGTGCACCATCGGCAAACGCCGCGTAACGGGAACCGTTACCTGACGCAATTTGAGCTGGTCGATGCGTGCTATTTTGCGACGGTTTGGCTCTTCGTGCTCACTCGGTCATGTGATCAACATCACCGATACAGTGCGCTCATTCCTTTCTAATCAGTGTGTCCTCAACCGCTTAATTCAAGGAGTAGAAAATCATGAAGCTTATCAAGATGTTCGCATTTTTAGCTGTGTTGTTAGTGGGGCTCGCCGCGTGGTCTCAGGACTTCCCGCGAGCTGAAGTGGCCGCCGATTATTCGTACGCCCGCTTTTACCCGGTCGCCGCCGGTACCCAAAGCCTGAGTCTGAACGGCGGTGGTGGCGCATTCGTCTTGAACGTCAACAAGTACTTTGGAATCAAAGCGGATCTCCAGGGTTATGGCAGCAATACGATCACCTGGACGAATTCCGCCGGTGGGTCCGCGACGGCACAGGGCAACCTTTTCACCTACATGTTCGGCCCTCAGATTAAATTTCGCACCCCGAAGTTCCAGCCGTTCGCACATTGGCTTCTAGGCGCGGCGCACAGCAACGTGTATGCAAATCTGACGAAAGCGTGCGCGGGCTCATGCACCACTTCGGGATCACCCGCTGACAACGCCTTCGCGATGGTGATGGGCGGCGGCATCGACATTCCCATCAACAAGTCATTCCAGTTCCGGCCAGTGGAGATCGACTACCTGATGACGCGCTTCACCAACCAGTTCAACAATTCGTCGCAGAATAACTTCCGCTATTCCGCGGGTGTTAACTTCACCTTCGGAGGAAGCAGCAAGTAGTAGGTCACTCGAAGAAGGTTCGAGGCTCCCAACTCTCTGTTGCGATGACCGAATCGAATCGGCCAAATTATGCCGCCCGATGTCTGGGCGGCTTTTCTATTACATAACACGGATGGCGGTGCCGATTGTTGACGCTATCAGGCGTGGGTGTTGAAAAACTCGAGGACAGTCAAATTTGGCAGTGGTCGTGGCGCCCTCCTGTAGGCTCATCGAGCGCTTCGAAGAAAACTTTAGGAGCAACCGTGGCCAACCTCCTGTCACGGAAACTTGCCTATGGCCTAATGCTGCCATCTCTGTCATTCGTGCCCCTGACTGCTGCGGGTGGCCCACAGGCGAGTGCCGGAATCCTTGTAATCGATCCGTTATCCCTCTCTGTTTGCGAAAGTGAGCTACTTTGACCAGTCGAACTATGATGGCCCGCCCTACCCTCACTCTAGCGTTGTGAAGTCCCTAAGTAATTCCTGTCTGTCAGGAATCGTTACTAAAGACAACTTCGTTTAGACGCATACGTTTTCCGGGGGGATGAGGAACGGGTATGAAATCGCCCTACGGTCTCAACATCCTCGACGACTGCACGACGTGCCCCGCGCGGGAACGGCATCTTTTCTGCAATCTCTCCCCATCCTTGGTGCAGAGACTGAATGCCATTACGTCCCCTGCGATCTATCCCCGCGCCGCCGTGCTGCTCACTGAGGGCCAAAAGGGGCGCCGGGTATTCGTCGTTTGCATGGGGAAGGCAAAGCTCTCCACCACTTCGCGTGAAAGCAAGACCATCATCACCAAGATCGCCGAGCACGGAGACGTGCTCGGACTGAGTGCGACAATTTCCAACCATCCCTATGAGGTGACGGCAGAAATGATGACCGGGGCAGGCTAACTTCATCCCCGCTGATGCATTGCTGCAATTTCTGCATGACTATGGGGAAGTTGCGATACGGGTGGCAAGTTTGCGCTGGAAGGTGCATTCCCGAAGGTTTTGATCTGCCTGGATTGCGGCTCTTCGCGGTTTACTACTCCGACGACCGAGTTGCGGGCACTAGGGAAGGCCGTCGCAGGCCCAGGTGCCCGATAGGCACCGGCTGGTTGTCGGGAATCTTCTTACGCTGACTTCTTCTGAGCTTGTCGGCTGGGGTTCGGTGGCGTGGATGTCCCATCTGCCGAGCCGCTTCCAATCACTGTCGGCTCATCCCGCCGACCCCAAGGGCACTCTTGATCCGAGCGCTCACAGGTCGCGCATGAAATGTCAAACGCGGTCATCTGATACTGCTCGCACTGCTCTCTGTTTCCAAACTCCAACATGGTGTCCTTCTTTGCGGAGGTAATCTTATGGTCAGCGCTATCCTGAGAGATGCCGGGTGTCGGTCATGGAAGCCCCCGGAAGCTCAGCTTCGATGACTTCGATTTTGGACTCGAATCTCAAAGGTACGTCGATGGCACGGGAGACGAGGCACAGCCTCTCTGCTTTCTTCAGAAGGTCGAGGGCACGTTCCCGCTCCTCCGAGCAGGTAATTTTGAGGGTGGGGCAGATCACTATTTCGCTGAAACCATAACCGAACTGGGACTTGCGGATTGTGCCACTGGCTTCCAGTTGAAAGTCGGTGAAATCGAACTCAGCACTGCCCGCGATGGCCCGTAAAGTCGTGGTGAAGCATCCGGCGAGAGCAGCCAACAGGAGTTCTTCTGGAGTCCAGCGCCCTTCGAGTCCACCAAACTCTTTGGGAGCGGCGAAGTGAATGGCATTGGGTGCGGAATCCGACTTAGCTAAACCAGACCGTCCGGAAGTCCACCACGCCGCTACTCGGTATGCCTGCTCTCCACTCGGCTGGGACATAAGACACCTCGGTATCGTGCAGCATGGCAGAGGCGCGAGGAAGACTCTGTACGCCGAAGTACGGGATCAGGTGACTCGGGTCACGAAGGCAGCGGCTCCTTCTTGGTATCTTTGACACTAATTCATCCGCGATCAACCGGATTAGGATCGGTGTGGCCAGCCAGATGGTCATGACCCAAGCTGTGCATTGGAGTGTGATCAATCGTCGCTGGCAGGGGGGCGCTTTATGCACGCCGCGTATGGTCTAAATATCAATGATGACTGCCTCACTTGTGCCGTGAGAGAAGAACATCTTTTCTGCAACCTTTCTGCCCGGGCAACGCCTCAATGACATAAAATCCACCGCCGTTTACCCCAAGGGTGCCATGTTGTTCACCGAAGGCCAGTGGCCCAGTGGGGTTTTTGTTCTATGCACCGGAAGAGTAAAACTCTCGACTTCATCCCGCGAAGGCAAGACGATCATCACCAAGCTCTCCGAGCCATGAGATGTGCTCGGTCTGAACGCCGTCATCTCAAAACGGTCGTCCTACGAAGTCACGGCCGAAATGATGGAACCTGGACAGGCCAACTTCATCCCCCGCGACTCCATGCTGCAATTCCTCAAGGATCATGGCGAAGTTGCCCTGAGCGTGGTCGAGCAACTGAACTGCAACTACTACACCGCTTACGAAGGAATCCGCACCCTCGGTCTTTCAGCTTCGGAGAGGCTTGCCAAGTTCCTGCTTTCGAGTTGACCAAAACTACCCAGAATAGTGGTTGCTCGCAGATCACACTCACCCAGGAGCAGATTGCCGAGAGTATTGGTACTACCCGCACGAGTGTCAACCGTTTGTTCTCCCGGTTCACCGAAACGCCGCCCGCCCCGGTTAGGAGGAGCACGCGACATCGCCAAGCCTAAACCAATGAGTGAAGGGAACTTCAGTGTCGAACAGAGCGCGGCTTTGCTCCACGCGATCTTCCCGAACTACCCAGACGTTCACGGAATGACGCCCCTTCCGGAGATTGGGGCATTTTTTAAGGGCCTTGCGAACCGAGAGCCATGGAAACTGACTCAGAGTTGCATAAGTACCACTCCGACCATCCGGACGGCATTCCCACCACGCCTCGCCGCGCTCCCCAAGCTCTGTTCAGTTCCAGGCTGGCGTTCAAATCCCATAGCGCACCGCGTCCGCCGCAAACGCCAGCGGCTTCCTCCTAGTCTCCTCATCGAAAACGCCTCGGATCTAGGTCCCGCTCCGCCCCTGCAGTCTGCCCCGAGGCGTTTCCGATCCAGGCTAGCGACCACTCGTCCACGAGGATGCCTCCCATCCTGCGTCTTTCTTGTCTCCTCGCCGTATGTACGGGTAGCATGATCGCGATAGCTCATTGCTTCGTGAGTGCGATGGAACCGAGGCTCGCGCAATTGCTCGCGGACCGAAGGGATGGCCGAATGTCATTTTCGCCCCTGCTACCTGTGCATATTTCGGCTGGCATCACAGGGATACTGTCGGGTGCTGCGGCACTGTCTTTCCGCAAAGGTTCCCCGCGGCACGTCCTGGCCGGAAAGGTCTTCGTCATAGCCATGCTTACCTTGGGCGCCAGCGCGGTGTACCTGGCGCTCATGAAAAACCAAATGGGCAATGTACTAGGCGGCACATTCGCGTTTTACCTGGTGGCCACGGCATGGGCCACAGCGAGGCGCGGAGATGGGGAAACCGGCATTTTCGATTGGGCTGCGATGCTGATTCCTTTGCTGGTCGGTATTGCCCTCTTGATCTTAGGTTTAGAACTGGTGTATGGCCACGCGAAGTCGCCAAAGGGAGTTCCCATTGGGATGTATTTTGTCATGGGTTCCGTGATGCTGCTTGCAGCCGCGGGGGACATCCGCATGCTGGTGCGCGGCGGCGTCTTAGGTGCCAAGCGCATCGTGCGCCATCTCTGGCGCATGTGCTTTGGGCTGTTCATCGCCACAGGGTCCTTCTTCCTGGGACAGCAACAGGTCTTCCCCGCTTGGTTACGCGGATCAAGCGTACTTTTTGTCCCGGCCCTCTTGCCGTTGATATTGCTGATTTTCTGGCTATTCCGAGTTCGCTTCACGAATGCATACAAGAGAATGTCGATGCCGCGCGGGGGCGATGTTAACTCCTTACGGACTTAGGCTTCGAGATCCATTCACCGCAAGAAACGCAGAGGGAGCAAACCGTTCCACTATATTTGTTCCAAGTGGGTCCGAGGAGGCGATCCGGTGCGGGTAATGTACGAAAGTAAGTGGTGGATTGAGGTGGATTTCGGTGAGTAGAGACACTACGGCTGTCGGAGCAGAAGCTCGCGCGGTGGAGAGCGGGATGGTTGGAAGGGGTATGGAAATAGCAAGAGTATCGGCACAGCGGCTGGGCGTGGTAGCCTATGCGCGGCGGGGCGGGAAACGGGCTCGGGCCCGGCAGCGCCCTGGCTGGTTCTTCTTTCGGCATGGCGTTCGAACCAAAACCGTCGCGCACACCGCTATCTCCTTCCGCTACAGGGACTTCCGTGCCGTCTGGCGATCCTCAGAATGCGCAACTTTCAGGCGGCAACGGGGTTGACACTGATGTGAGCACAGCCGCACTCGATCGAGGCATGCTGATGGCCGCCACGACGCCCCGGGCGTCAACTTTCTCGCCGGCGGCGGTTGACGGGGCATCGCCATCCGACGCGGAGATCATGCTGCGTGCCAAGGCGGGCGATCAGTCGGCGTTTGATTACCTTGTGCAGAAGTATCGCCGTCCGATGTTGAGTTTCATGTACCGGATGGCGCGCAACACGGCCGCGGCCGAAGATCTGGCGCAGGAAGTTTTCTTGCGCGTGTACCGCTCGCGGGAGAGCTACGAGGCCAGCGCGAAATTTACTACCTGGCTGTATCGCATCGCGACCAATCTCGCGGTCAACCATGCGCGCGATACGCGCCACGAGCGTCCAGAAGTTCAGGTCAGCCTGGACGAGCCGAACGAGGATACTGGCACCACGCTCGAACTGCCCGACGGAACGCTGAACGCCGAGCAAGAAATGGTGCGCCGGGAGCGGATGATGGCGATCCGGAGTAAAGTGGAGGCGCTGCCGGAGCAACAGAAGCTAGCGGTCATCATGCACAAGTACCAGCAGATGGACTACAAGCAGATTGCTGAAGTCCTGAAGAAGAGCGAGTCGGCGACGAAGTCATTACTGTTCCGGGCTTATGAGACTTTGCGGGAACAGTTAAGAGAATTTGTTTAGCGAGACTGATTTTTTGCGAACGAAGAGACATTGGCGAAGAGAGCGAAGGGGAAGCGGTTATGAAATGCGATGAAATTCGTGAAAGGATGCCCGAGGTGGCGGCTGGATTCAGCGAGCCCACGGCGGACGAGGGCGAGCATCTGGAAAATTGTGGCGCTTGTGCTGAGCAATTGAAGGCGATGCGCGCCACCATGGCGCTGCTTGATGAATGGCAGGTTCCGGAGACATCTCCGTATTTTGACGTGCGCCTGCAGGCGCGGTTGCGGGAGGAAATGGCCAAACCTGCGACTGGGTGGTTTCAGTGGTTCCGCCGGCCAGTGATGGCGGCAGCGCTCACGGTACTGCTGGGTGTGGGCGTGGGCCTGTTCGTGACGCGGGGTAGGATTTCCGATCCGGGAACACCAGTGGCCGAAGTGGGCACGGCGGTAAGCGATCTGCAAACTCTGGACAAGAATCACGAGATGTATTCGGACTTCGAGTTGCTCGATGATTTGGATTTGCAGCAGGATGTCGCAGCGAACCCGTAGAAGGTTCGCGCGGTGTTTGTCACGGGAATGACCTGAAACGGCGAGGCACAAGGAACAGGGCGGGGCAATGAGGCGGGGACAATACAGGACGGGTTGGCTGGCGGCTGCCGCTTTGGCGATCGTGATGGCGATGCCTGTTCCTAGTCCGGCGCTCAGATCAGCTCTCCACACGGCGCAGCAGAAACATCCCGCCCCGGCGCCCCCGCCCCAGCGTCAACCAGGATCCCGGCCGCCGCAACCGCAGGGGCATCCGCAACCGACCGGCCATGCGGGAGACTGGCTTCGGCGCTATAAGGATTTGCCTCCGGCGGAACAAGAGCGAGAACTGCAGAACGATCCCGCGTTTCGCCGTCTGTCTCCAGAAAGACAGCAGCAGCTTCGACAACGACTGGAGCATTTTTCGAATCTGCCACCGCAACAGCAGTTGCGCATGCTGAACCGGATGGAGACCTGGGAGCATCTGACACCCGAACAGAAACAGCAGGCTCGACAGATCTATAGCCAGATGCGGCAACTTCCTCCGGACCGGCAACGCATGGTGACCACCGCCGTTCGCGACTTGCGGGCGATGCCGCCGGACCAGCGCGAACAGGTCATCAACTCTCAACGTTTCAAGGGCATGTTCTCCGATCAGGAACGCGAAATGATGCGCGGGGCCACCCGCCTGCCTCTCGCTCCCGCGGAAGGCGGAGAGAACGGGCCGCAGGAGTAGGGGCACCGTTCTCAGTTCTCACAACTGCCGCTACGAACGCAGCATGTTCCGTGCTATGAAGAACACGTTCGCCGGACGTTCCCCCAATCGCCGCATGAAGTAGGGATACCACTCGGTGCCGAAGGGGACATAGACGCGCATGCCCCAGCCATCCCGAACCAACCTCTGCTGCAGGTCGCGGCGGATGCCATACAGCATCTGGAACTCGAAGGAGTCCCGCGCGATCTTCTCTCGGGTCGCGAAGGCTTGCGCCTCGCGAATGATGCTCTCGTCGTGGGTCGCCATGCCGTGATAGATGCCGCTCTTCATCAGGATCTTCATCAGCTTGATGTAGTTGGCATCCACGTCGGCCTTGCTCTCGAAAGCGATGCTGGCCGGCTCTTTGTAGGCTCCCTTGCACAAGCGGATGCGGATGCCTTCCGACAACAGCTTCTCGATATCGCTCTCGGAGCGCTTCAGATAGGCCTGAATCACGGTGCCGACGCTGTTCTGGTTTCCCGGCATGCTGTGCAGTTCGTGAACAAAGTCCAGGGTGCGCTGGGTGTAGGGGGAGCCCTCCATGTCGACTCGCACAAAGCCGGGTGGGCTCATCGAAGCCGCCTTGGCTACCAGCCCTGCAACGATCTCTCGAGCCAGCTTTTCGTCCACGTCCAGGCCCATGTGGGTCAGCTTCAGGCTGATGTTGGCGTTGAGGTGGTTGCCCACGATGGCGTCGAGAATCTGGTGGTAGAGCTGTGCGCTGTGTCGGGCTTCGTCGGGATTGGTAACATTCTCGCCAAGGTTGTCGATGCTGACGCTCATGCCGGCGCGGTTCACGGTTTGAGTCACGCGCACGGCATCGGCGATTTCCGTACCCGCCACGAAGCGGCCGGACACCCGGCGGCCGATGGCGGATCGCTCGGCAAAACTGCGCAGAGAACGATTTTCAGAAAGATGGACGAAGAACGCCCTCAGCATGAAGTACCTGCCGGCGGTGGAAAGATGAGAAGAGGAATAGCCACCACTTGCATTATGAAGACCACTGAAATTTGTATCACAAACCGGCATTTACAGGGCATGACGGGGCGCACAGGATCTTTACGCAAATTGAGATCCTTGCAGGCGAGAGCGGAATACGTAGCCCCGGACGCATTCGTCCGGGGCGCATGCTGCACTTCGCGGGCGGACGAATGCGTCCGCCTCTACGCGAATTGTGCTATCTCCATGGCCTTTACCAGGTGTAGTGCGCCGTGTAGGTGATCGTCTTCTCCCCGTCGGGAGCAATGGTCACGGGGAACTCGATGGTCTTACTGTCCTTTTTCTGGTAGTCGTCGGACTTGGCGACGATTTCCCAGTTCGTGCCCCGATACAGGTGCTCCACGACACGCACGTCCACCGATTCTTTCTTGTGGTTGCGGACTTTGATCTGGAACGTTTCCGAGGCCGTGTTCTTGTTCACCTCGATCGTGTAATTGGTGCGGTGGCGCTCTCCGGAGAGGTCGAAGGCGTTGCCGGTGTAGAGGCGCACGGTTTCATCCTTGGGTGTGTGATCAATCATGTTTTCCCCGGTGAATTCAACCTGACCGTCGTCATTGCGGCGGTAAAAGCGCACTCGCCCTTTGGGTAGTGGCATGCCGAGATGATTGGACTGCGAGTTGACGAACTCGCGCATCACCCAAATCTTGGGATTGGACTCGGTGCCGTAGGAGTGGTCGTTGCGGATGTTCTCCCAATTCCAGCCGTTGTAGCGATTGGGATCGATCTTGAGGCCGTCGTAGATGTATAGCTGTTTCGTAGTTACGTTGGCGGCGTGGATGAACTCCACCTGCTTGGTTTCGCGATCACGCAGAGTGGTGCTGCGTTCGAGGGTGTAGAGGTGGTATTCATCGAAGGCTTTCTCGGTAACCGGCGGACCGACGGGGGCGGCCGCATCCATCGCCATCATCCGCGCGACCTGCCGACCGGCCATTCCCGGCTGAATCTTGTTCACATCGCCCGCCATCAGCTTGATGCGGGCGTTTTCGAAGGTACGGCCGGTCTGGTTGTCCATGGTGACCCAACCGACGATATCGACAAGGTCTCCCTTCTCGGGTGCAACGATGTTGTAGTCGGCCTGCCAACTCATGCCGCCGGTGACATACGAGAGTTCTGCCGGGAATTTCCCTGCCTTGTCGGTGGCGAGGAGCCATTCCAGACGAGGCTTCAGGATGGTGTCGTCGGTCAGGCTGGGGAAGATCGGCGTTCCCGGAAGACTGAAGCGTAACTGGCCATTGACTTCGATGATCGGCTGCCCTGATGCTCCGGCCATCTGCGCTTGATAGTAGTTCTGCCCGTAGCGGTTCATGGCGAAATCGCTGTGAGGCGTGTATCCGCTGCGGATAACCTTGCCCTTGATCGTCTGCACGCCTTGCGGTGTTCCAACTTCAAAGGTGATCGTTTTGCCTTCATACAGCGAAAGCAGCAACGACTCCGAGATCGGATCGGCACGGTAGTTCTGCTCCAGCACGTGGAGGTTATGTTTGCCGGAAGGATCGCGCAAGATCACCGAGTCGGGCTCGAGGTGCATGGTGATGTCGTTCACGTTGATCTGGTTTTCGCCGGACTTCAGATCAAGCGGGAGTTCCTGGCGCACGACGGCGAAATCCTGATTGTAGATCGTAAGCGACGGCTGGGCCGCCTGCTGGGCATAAAGGCTGCTACAAAAAACGAGAAGACAGACGAAGCGATTCATGAAGGTAACCCTCCCTAAAGAGCGCCTGAGACAACTCAGGCTACCTCGGTTAGAACGACCTTGGGAGTGGCTCTTGCGGGGCAGGGGATCGCAGATTCGTTGGGGATACTGAAACGATAGTAACCAGCGTAGGTTTGAGTGGGCGTTACTTGCCGTGTTCCTCCAGGAACTTCTCCACTTCCATTGCAGCCATGCAACCGGTGCCGGCGGCGGTGATGGCCTGGCGATAGCGGCGGTCCTGCACGTCGCCGCAGGCGTAGACTCCGTGAACGCGCGTAAATACATAGTTGTGGGTCTTAAGGTAGCCGTCGGCGTCAGTGTCCAGCTGTCCGGCAAACATCTTCGCGTTGGGCTCGTGGCCAATGCCGAGGAACAGCGCGTTGGTGGGGAAATCCCAAACTTTGCCCGTCTTCACATCACGCAACTTGAGTCCGGTGACTTCCTTGTGGTTGATGTCGTACACGTCTTCCACCACGGTGTTGAGCAGGAACTGAATCTTCTCGTGGTGCTGGGCACGATCAAGCATGATCTTCGAGGCGCGGAAGGCGTCACGACGATGAATGATTGTCACCTTGGTTGCGAAACGGGTAAGAAACAGCGCTTCCTCCATGGCGGAGTCTCCGCCGCCGACCACGGCGATCTCCTTCCCCGAAAAGAAGAAGCCGTCGCAGGTGGCGCAGGAGGAAACGCCGTGGCCGATGAGTTGCTGTTCATGCGGCAAGCCCAACCAGCGCGCCGAAGCACCGCTGGCAATGATCAAAGTCTGGGCGTGCACTTGATGAACGCCCAGGTGCAGCAGAAATGGCCGTTGGCTCAGATCGGCGCTGGTGAGATGCGCCATGCGGTATTCGGCACCGAAGCGCTCGGCCTGCTTGCGCATGTTCTCGACCAACTGGGGGCCAAGGATGCCTTCTGGAAACCCGGGAAAGTTCTCGACCAGCGTGGTCATCGAGAGCTGGCCTCCAGGCTCGTGGCCTTCGATGACGAGCGGCTTCAGGTTAGCGCGCGCAGTGTAGAGGGCGGCCGTGTGTCCGGAGCATCCGGATCCGATGATGACTACATCTCTAGTTTCGCTCATGGCTTTAGTCGTCGCACATTAGATGGTTGAGTTTCGATTTTGATGCACGACGCCATGCGCCCGAGAGAAAAGCCGGGGCGTGCATGACAAACTGCCGTTCGGCTCCTGTCGCTGCATTCTTCATGGAGACCCGTAATTGTCTGTCCGCGACCCCCAGCCTTCCCAAAATTGACTCACTTCTGATCTCCCACCGGCCTTTTCATTTTGGAGGATGGAGCGGTCTTGGTCCTGGACTCACCGCTGATTTTCGCCAATTCCTCCGACACAGTTTTTTTCACGCCCAACAGGCCGCGATAGTTTGCCAGCACGTCGGACGCGCTGCGAAACAGCGGCTCGTAGGCGCTCTGATCGGGCGCCGGACCGCCCTCCGTTGCCTGACAACGAGCCAGCGCCACCGAGGACTTGCCAAAGCGTTCCAGCCGGACACGACTGGCCGGAGTGTTCGACCCGAGCATGGCCTCCGAACTGGTAACCGACGAGGCGCTGTCTTCGAGCGACACCAGTATCAGATCCTTCGGATCGCGTACATGCAGCACCAACGTCTCCACCATCGTTTGCCCGTCGTTGCTGAAGGAGTATTGCACGCTGGAAAAAAGCGCCTGCACCGAAAACTCGCGGCGGATGCGGACATAGCTGGCGATCGACGGCTCCCCCGCCACATGGGTGCCTTGTCCAGCCTGGAGAAAGGTGGGCATGTCGCTCAGAGTCGAGCGCCCGCGGGAAACTTCGAAATCGGCGTCGAACAACGGCTGCTTCGGAACGCGGGCCAGCGCCGCGGCGATTTCCTTCTGCTCCTCGGCGGATGGCGAACACACGTTCAGCATGTTGACCTTGACCTGCGGCTGGGTAGAAGCGGGATTGGCGGGTTGTTCCTGCGCCGCAATCCGCTGCCCCAAGGCTAAGGCGAGAAGAGCACTCAAGAGGGTGGAAACCGGAATTCTGGGCACGCCGGAATTCTAAATGAGAAACATCGAAAAAATCTTGGACTGCGCAGGCGCAAAGGATTTCGCCAAGGGCGTAAAGAAGACTTAGAATTCCTGTATGGCGAATCTGACATTAGTCTATGGCATGAGGCTGTTGCCGTCCGAGGATGTGGCCGAAGTGGGGCAGGCTCCGGTGAAGCTTACGAACGGCCGGGAAGCCCACGTCACCATGCACGTGCTCGAAGGCAGCAAGGAAGATATCGAGAAGCAGTTGCGCACGAGCCTGGAGGCGTTCTTCGATCTTTA
This sequence comes from Candidatus Sulfotelmatobacter sp., assembly GCA_049792875.1. GTDB lineage: Bacteria > Acidobacteriota > Terriglobia > Terriglobales > Acidobacteriaceae > Sulfotelmatobacter. The sequence continues at coordinate 8,248 of JBARBI010000108.1, read as the reverse complement.
TCCCGAGATCTGACCGGCGGAGCACCACCAATCCGGCCTGCGCGCTCAAGGCGGCTCGCCGGTGAAATCGAAGTTCCAGCACCGTATAATCCTAGTCTTCTGCGGACTGCCAAACGAACAGCATGCAATGGTCCTACCCAGAATTGCGACACCGGTTGATCACAGCCGGATTGTGGCCCGAAGGCCGCATGGCGCGCCTGGCCTGCTACCTGGCAAGCATGGCCGCCGGGCTCTTTGCGCTGCAGAAGTTGCTGGGGCTGTTTGCCAAGTCCTGGGGAGAGCACCTGGGCGGATGGGTCGGATTTCTCACCTTCCTTGCAGTGGTGTTGTTTTCCGTCCTTGCCTTCCGCTGGTTAAAACGCAGGATTCTATGGCGTCTGCGGAACCGCCTGATCGTCACGTACGTGTTCATCGGGGTGATTCCGGCCGTGCTCCTGGTGGCAATGGCTCTGATCACACTCTACGGATTGGCGGGGCAATTTGCGGTCTTCGTCGTGACGTCGGAGATCCACTCGCAGTTGCGAAGCCTGGAGGCAGCCAATGCCGCCGTCAGCAACGAACTGGCGGCACGTTTGGAACACGGGAACGCTCCTGCCGCGGATTCGCTCGCTGGCCTGCGCAAACGCGATCCTGCCTGGAGCCGGCGGCAAGTTTGCGCCTGGTACGGCGACAAGCCGCTGCCTCTGTGCAATGAGTTTAAAGGTGCGTCCCTTACGCCTCCGGGTTTCGAGAAGGGAAAATTTCGCGACATCGTCCGGGATGGGGAGGAACTGCACTTGCGGGTCTGCTCGTCGCTTCCGGTGGGGTCCAGCCAGCTGACGGTGGTGACCAGCGAGCCGTTCGACAAAGAACTGGTCGGCAACATCGCGTCCGATCTCGGTGAAATCACGCTCTACGCATCGGGGCTCATGCTGGATCAGACCCCGTCCAAGCGAGAAGTGAATTCCGGTCCGTCCGGCTCGGGTCCGCACGCCGCCTCCTCTATCACGCCCGAAAGGAACAACGGCGGAATTGTTATCAGCACTGAAAAACAAACCCCGCTCCAGGCTGACAAGCAAGTGCTGCGGCCCACCTTCACCGTTGGCGCCTTGCCCAGTGCGACCGGCAGCTTTGATCGCGAGATCACTTTCGGTACGCCGCTGGCCGTGGTGGATTGGAAGACGGGTGAGCAGGCAAAAGTCGGCGCAGTCTTGCAGGTCACCACGAGACCCACAGTTTTGTACGGCCACTTGTTCGCGGCCCTGGGAGAGTTCGTTCGCGGCGTAGCCTACATTCTGCTGGGCGTAGGACTATTTTTCGCCCTGATTGAGCTGATCGCCCTGATCATCGGGACGCGCATGACCCGGACCGTGACGGCCGCCGTGGCGCAGTTGCACGATGCCACCAAACACGTGGATCGCGGCGATTTCAGCCACCGCATCCCCGTGAAGTCGAGCGATCAACTGGCGGACCTGGCGCACTCGTTCAACTCCATGACCGCCTCTATCGAGAAGCTGATCCAGGAACAAAAGGAAAAGCAACGGCTGGAGAACGAACTGGCCATCGCGCAAGAGGTGCAGGCGCAGTTGTTCCCGCGCCAGGTTTCGGAACTCGAGTCGCTCGAGGTGCATGGCTTCTGCCGCCCCGCGCGCACCGTGAGCGGAGACTACTACGACTTTCTGACGGCCAGTTCCCACAAGCTGATTCTGGCGGTGGGCGACATCAGCGGAAAAGGGATTTCTGCAGCACTGTTGATGGCGACCATCCACTCGGCGGTACGGGCCTACAGCGTCGAAAATCTGCCCCAGATGCGGGAACCGGTTGCCGTGGGCGCGGTTGCGGGCGCGGGCAGGATCATGGCGACGTGGCCTGAAGGAGTGGAGGTTTCCCCGGGGGCCCTCCTCAGCCTACTCAATCATCAACTTTACGAAAGCACCCCGCCGGAGAAATACGCCACGCTCTTTTTGGGAATCTACGACGGGCGCTCGCACCATCTGACCTACAGCAACGGCGGGCATCTGCCTCCAATCCTGATCGGGAAAGACGGCTCGATCCGCAGGCTGGAAGCCGGGGGAACGGTCGTCGGCCTGTTCGACAACATGACCTACGAAGAGGGCGCGGTGGAAATGCAGCCCGGCGAAATCTTTTTGGCCTACAGTGACGGCGTGACCGAACCGGAAAATGATTTCGGCGAGTTTGGCGAGCAGCGTCTGATTGACCTTGTCCGCGAGAACCGCGACCTGCCTCTGCCCCAGATCAGTCAGATCGTAACCTCGGCGGTGGATACGTGGATCGGCGACAATGAACAGCCCGATGATGTCACGCTGGTCCTGGCGCGGGCGCGGTAGTGTGGTTCGAATCCGACGCCGGTCACGAGGCGCGCGAAACTGCTGCCGGACGAGCGCTGACTGACGGTTATAGGGTTACACACGAAGAACGATGAAATACCTTGGTGCCTCGGTGTTCAGAAATTCGTACGCGGGAGTAGCAGAACCACGGCAATTGCGGCGGGGCTCCATCCCGGAGATGACGGTTCGAAACCGTTCCTCCCGCCCCAGTTTCCCCGATCGAGGCTTCCAGCCTCAGATTTTCTGTTTTTTCCAGCGTCCCTGCCTGAACAGGATCGCGCTGGCACCCGCAATGGCCGCTTCCGCAACTACAATGGCCCAAAACGCGCCCTTGGACTGCAGGTGCCGATGGATCGCCAGGTAATAGGCCAGCGGAATCTCCAACATCCAGAAACCGAAGAAATTCACGATGGTTGGGGTAATCGTGTCTCCCGCGCCATTGAAGGCCTGCAGCATAACCATGGCGAAGGCGTAGCCGATATTGCCGCAACTCACGATGCGCAGGCAAGAGGCTGCCAGGGGCACAACCTCGGCGTCATGGGTGAATAGCCGCACCACCGGCTCGGCAAACAGCACGAAGAAAACCCCCACCCCTCCCAGGAAAATCATGTTGTAGAGACCGGTGCGCCAGACGGCGGTCTCGGCGCGGTCGGGCTTGCCCGCACCCAGGTTCTGCCCCACCAGCGTGGCGGCAGCGTTGCTCAGGCCCCAAGAAGGCAGGATGACGAAGATGACGATGCGAATAGCGATCGTGTATCCCGCCAGGGCCGCTGCGCCGAAGATGCTAATGATGCGTACCAGCCCAATCCAGCTGGTGTGCGCGATGGCAAACTGCAGAATCCCGGTCAGCGAGACTCGCACCAACCGCCACAACACATCGAGGTGCAAGCGAATCTGCCGGGTGAGGATGTGAATCCGTTCCGTCCCCTTCAGCAGCCGGTAGAACTGGTAGATCACGCCGATCGAACGCCCGATGAACGTCGCCAGCGCTGCCCCGGTCACGCCCAGCTTGGGGAATGGTCCCCAACCAAAGATCAGGCAGGGATCGAGCACCAGGTTGATGATGTTCGAGACCCAGAGCAGGCGCATTGCGATAGCTGCGTCCCCTGCTCCACGGAAGATCGCATTGTTCAGGAACAGCAGCAGGACGGCACAACTGCCGCCCAGGCAGATTCTGGTATAGCCGCTGCCCACGGCGATGATTTCGGGTGTGGCACCCATCCACTGCAGAAGGCGCGGAGCCAACAGCAGGCAGGGAAGCCCGATCGCGACGGAAACGATCAACCCGAGGGCAATGGCCTGCACCGCGGCTACGGCGGCGCCCTCGGGATCTTTCTCGCCGATGCGCCGCGCGACCATGGCCGTCGTGGACAGACTGAGCCCCATGCCTACGGCGAACACCAGGCTCAACATGGACTCCGTGAGTCCGACGGTGGCCACGGCGTTGGCCCCGAGGCGTCCCACCCAGAACACATCTACCACGGCAAACAGGGACTCGAGCACCATCTCCAGGATCATGGGTACAGCCAGCAGGAGAATGGCCCGGTTTAGACTGCCGGCCGTGTAGTCCCGATGCGATCCGCGCACGGCCTCTACCAGGGAAGCCCACAGGGAACTTTGCGGCTCGGCGGCAATCGAAATCGCTTCCATAACCAACCTTCAGCTTCCCGCATCCGCCTTCGGGAACGGCACGAAAGCGTTGCATTCAAACGAGCCATGAAAATGCATCAGGAACCCGCGTGGAGCGGGCTAAAACAAAAGAGGATGGCGAATTAGCGTGGCTTGAACATGGCGTTCCTCAGCGTGGATCGTGTCGACGGTTGGTCCCCACCGGAGCCGAACTTCTACCGCGGGATTCTACTCCAGACATCTCGCCGGTGCCAACAAGAACAGCAAAACGGGCGGATGGTCGGAGGTCCATCCGCCTTCAGGAGGGATGAGTGACGTTCGCTACAAGGCCATGCTAGCCCGTCCAGGTCGCGGGGAGTGAGATCATGAAGGTACGTTCCGAGGATATCCGGGGGCAGGAATCTCTGTTTCGGGAACAGTTCCAATGCTGCATCGGACGGATCACCTCTTCGGCAGTCCCAACACCCGCGCGGAGATCGCCCCATTCTTCAGCATGCCGCCAAGAATCAACGGCCCCAACGGCGTGGAAAGGATTCCCCGGCCGTCGGTGCGCACGTCATAGGTGTCGTCTGTGATGGTATCCCACCGGTTGCCACGCACTTCGAAGGCAAACGTGAGGGGGGAAATCTCGGCGAGCTTTCCGTCGGAATCCAGGCCTTTGAAGTTGTGCGGATTGCTGGTCCCGCCGGAGAACAGGATCTTGTGTTCTCTTTCGCCCGCGCCCGCCACGATGCCAAACCGCCCGGACCCGGGATGCGGAGGCAGCTTGCTCCACTCGATTTTGTTCGGATCCTTGTGGTCGATTTTGCCGATCCAGCACTCGTCGGACGCGACGTAGCGGTTAGCGTCTTTCTTGGCGCCGTCCACGTAGACGATCGCGTCGTCGGCCAAGCCGCCGGCATGGCCGAAGACCGGAGTCCCGGGAAACGGGGTGGCCTGGCTCCATATGTCTTTCTCGGCGTCGTAGACCTGCACGTTGTTGACTGGCCCATTCTTCGATCGTCCGCCAACCAGATAGATATAGCGATCGTGATTCATGCCGATCACCGCACTGTCCACGGGCACGGGAATGTCAGCCGCGCGGTACCAGCGATGCTCCTCAGGCACGTAGGAGTTCACGTCGGCGACCGTGATTTCAGTTCCCTGCCCGTCGACCACGTATCCGCCGAAAACGAACACTTGCCCCCGGGCGCCCATCGCCGACGCACCCAAACGGCCGGCAACTCCCGGGACAGCTCGCCCATCAGTCCACTTCCCCGAGGTGAGGCGCAGGATATAGAGCTTGTTGGTGATGTCGTCCCAGGTTTTCTTGGGTCCGATTCCCATCAGCGAATAGAGTTCAAGCCCATTCTTGAGAGACGCCACCGCGTTGCTGGACACCGCGCCGGGCATGGGTGGAATCTTCGGCTGATCAGCCGCCAGGAGGAAAACGGCGCACAACGCGGGAAGAACGAAGACAGCCAGGTTTTTCATTGCTCAGATAGTACGTCTTCGCACGGGCGGCGGCAAAGGGCGGCTATTTCCTGGAAACCTATTTGACCAGTCCCTGGCGCACTCCGTGAATGAAGTCGGTGTAAGCGGGAGTCTGCCCGTTCGCCCTCATATGGCTGGCGATCTGCCCGCGATGATAGGCCGAGTGCATCACCACGTGTGTCAAAACGTCCACAATCGTGCTCGTCCACGCCTCGCCTTTGCTGTTCTTGTAAGCGATGGTCTGAGACACGTCTCCGGCGGTGATTAAGTCCAGAAATTCGAGCCACAACCCGCCCAGTTCAGCCGCTTGCGCTTCACACTGCTCCAGATCGGGTGCTGGCCAAACGGGAACGCTCTGCGGCTGCTTTTTGAGTCGATCCAGCCAGATCCGCTCAGCGGCAAGGATATGGGACATCAGCTCGAGCGATCGCTGGTTCGAACCCCCAGCGGCCCGGATCGCGGTCAGAACTTCCCGGTTCGCCCACTCATCGTAGGCAAACTGGCGGCGCAGATAGTCAGCAAGATTCACGAAACGTCCTCCGTCGCGTGGCTTTCGCGACTCAACCAATTTAGTCCCTGGAGGCTGAACCGGACAATGTTGTAACCATCCTTTCACACTTGAGGACTAGACTTCTGGGTTGAGTGCAACCCGAAGCCCGGGGACGCTAATGCCACCGAAAGCACCATCATCGCGAAATCTCCGTATCGAGGAGGAACAGGCCGGCGCGAGCACGCGCATCGCCAAGGCTGCGGAGCCGAAACTGGGGGGGCCGGACGATCTGGCAAGGCTCGCACTGAAGGCCTGCCTCATCGCGCGCGACGCTGCGTTCAATGTCAGGGACCTGCTGACTCAATCCTCCCGTATGGCCTTCCTCGCCATCAAGGATTGCGAAAAGGAACTGGACCTGATCGAGAGGCAAATCGACGAGCGCCTGCCCGCAGCTATCACGCGCGTGAATGAAGCTCGGGCCCGGCAACTGCTTTCCAGCCTGAAGTCCACCACCGACCTGGAGCGGATCGGGGATCTGGTGATGAGCGTGGCGATGCGGGTGCAATCCAGAACCTCCAAGATGGCCGCATCCGACGTGCGTCAGTTGGTGGAAATGTCGACCGTGCTGCGCGACATGCTCGACCTGATTCACCAGGGCTTCTCCACTCTTGATCTGGACTGCGCCCGCAAGGTCTTACACATGGATAAGGAGATCGACCGCGTCTGCCATGCCCTGTTCCAGAAACATCTCGCTGAAACCGTGGCACAGGGCGATACGACAGGTTTTGATGTGCTCCTCATGGCTCAGGCTCTGGAGCGCGCCGGAGACCACACTACGAACCTTGCCGAAGACCTTTACAGCCTGATCGAAGGCCGTAGCTTGCGGCACGCGCCCAAGAAGAAGGCGGCGAATTAGCAGTTCTCAGTTCTCAGAAAAAGGGGAAAAACTAGCATTCGCGGGGGTCAAGACTGCGTTTTGGACTCCCGCGGGGTCAGGAAAAACGGGCTGGAGCGAGCAGGCCTGACTCACGACCGAGGACTGAGAGCTCCCACAAATTCATCGTTCGTTAACACGGGGGAAACATTCGCGCAACATTTCCCCCATACAGTCTTGGTACGAGTTCCGTAACAACTCCATCGGGGTACCCCTTAGGGAATGCAGCAGCCAGTCCAAATCCACGAACGGACCGGGGGGCCTGGCGGTGCCTCCTCGTTCCGTCCGGTCATTTTCGTCGTGGAGGACGAAGAGGACATCGCCCGCCTCATTTCCCACAATCTGCAGGCGGCCGGGTTCGAGGTGCAGAGTTTTGTTAGCGGCGCTTCCGTATTGGCCGAGGCGGTCCGGGAGATGCCGGCGCTGTTCCTGCTCGACGTGATGCTGCCGGGGACCGACGGCTTCGAACTCTGCCGCCACATCCGGCAGACTCCGGTGCTATCGGCGACTCCTATCATCTTTCTGACCGCCAAAACTGCGGAGGCCGACCGCGTCAAGGGATTGGAAATGGGGGGCGACGATTACATCACCAAACCGTTCAGCCCGCGCGAACTGGTGGCCCGCATTCGCAGCGTGCTGCGCGGGTTGAGCCAGGTTCCCGGCACGGACGAAGTGTTACGGTTGGGCGACCTGGAAATTGACGTCTCTTCCATGACCGTGCAGGTGCGAGGCCGCAACGTGCTCACGACCGTGCGTGAATTTCGCCTGTTGGAATACCTGGCCACCCATCGCGGCCGCGTCCTGACGCGTGACCAACTGCTCGACGCGGTGTGGAAGGAGACTCCTTTCGTCACGCCGCGATCGATCGACGTTTACATCCGCCGGCTGCGTGAGAAAATCGAACTCGATCCCCGCCATCCCCAATACCTCAAGACCCTGCGCGGGATCGGCTACCGTTTCGAAGTGCAAAAATAAACTTCAACCACCGGAGAGATTGGCCACGGACCAACACCGATTCACGCGGATCAACGCAATGAATCTGGGTTTATCCGTGAATATCGGTGAAATCGGCGGGCTGAGGATATTTGAGAGTCAGTCACCGTGGCGGATACCGGCCGCGATTCTTCTCCTTTTCCGGTTCCTCTTTTCGTCCCACACACCGGCCGCGTCGTTTATTCTGTCTAGCATCCTTCTCTAATGGCCTCGAACCAGCCCAAGCTGCTGTGGAAAGCTGATGACCAGCACGCACGCCTGGCCGAACTGGCCGCGAGTTCAGACGAACCCGGGAAAGATAATCCGCTGCGGCGTGACGTTCGCTCGCTGGGCACGATCCTGGGACAAGTGCTGGTGGAGCAATCTGGTCAAGATCTGTTCGAGTCGGTGGAAGAGTTGCGG
>JBARBI010000107.1:0-3045 GCA_049792875.1 Candidatus Sulfotelmatobacter sp. | reverse complement strand
CCCAGCCATCCCACCAGCATGGCGGCCGCGAACCAAACAGCTTGGTGCAGGTAGAATCTGGGACGCGTGAACTGGCTCTTCTTCACCTGCAGCTGGATGTCACGTTTGCCCGCAATGGTTGCGCCGTCGGCGACGCGCACATCTTTCAGCTGGTGCACGCGGGCGCTCAGGTTGCCGCCGATCCGGGCCGTGTTCGTGAGCGTCAGGCTACCGCCGGCGATGGACAGCTCGCGGCCGATGCTGCCGCTCACATCGGCGTTGCCAGAGAGCAGCATGTTGACGCCGCGCTTGACCTCGCCTTCAAGGCTCACTTCCCCGGCCGCCACCACGATTCCGTCGCCCACGTGGCCCCGGTCATCCACACGCAAGGACTGTGCAAAACCGTAGATGCTGTGACCCAATTGCCCGTCCAGGTCGAGCGACCGCGAACAGTTGTAGACGCTACCTTCCACTCGTCCGCTCACCACAGTTCTTTTGGCAAAACTCACCAGGTCGCCCTTGACGGTGCCACGGATTTCCACGGTCCCTCCAAAAGCCAGCAAATCCCCATTGATCACACCTTCCACGCGCACAGTGTTGGCGGTGACCAACAGGGTGTCGTCCACAGTCTCGCTTGCCGGCACGGTGACGAAATCCCCATGTCGCCGCTCCAGGGCAAAGCTGGGCAACGACAAGATGAGCAGCACGATCAGCAGACGCAAGCCGGGCTTGCCCACCCGCCCTCGCCGTGCCAGCAGCAGTGCGCTGCCGCCCAAAAGCGAGAGCAAAAAGAGACCCCCAACGACAGCAGCATATTCAGTCAGCATGGCCGTACCTCCGTGTGCAAAGTAGTCGGAAAGGTTGAACATCAGGTTCGTGAGGCCGCTTAGGCTGAAGGGGTTGAACCATTCCAGTGCTTCCGGAATTTTCAGCTCATCGATCGATACGAGGACGATCGAACCTAGCGCCAGCATCGTGGCCATCACCGCGAGATCACCCCAAGCCCAGGACCAACGCAAACGGAAGGCCTCGGGGCAGGCCGCTTCTTCCGGGAGTTCACGCAGGCTTTCGCTCAGAACTCGGCTCTCCGCGCGCAATGCGTCCACCAGATCGCGGCAGCGCTGGCACCCGGCTAGGTGGTCGCGCAGGTGCCTTGCCTCATCCAACGGCAATTCGTCGTCCACGAAGATGGCGCAGATCTGTTCCGAATAACAGTCCATGATCACTTGCTCCCGTGGGCCAGTTTCCGGCGCAGCTCCTGTTTGGCCCGAAATATCAGCGCCGCCACATGATTCCTCTGCAGGCCCAACTGCTGCCCGATCTCGTCATAACTCAGCTCGCTGTAATAACGCAGGACCAGCGGCACGCGATGGTTCTCCGGCAGGCGTGCGATGGCGGCCTGCAGCTGTGCCCTCTCCGCCATCCTGATGACGTTGCCCAGCGGCGACGGCTCCGCGCTGGTTGCCTCGATAACGGTGGCTCCGTCTTCGCCTTCCGCAATCACTTGCCGTTCACGCCGACGGCGCCGCAAAACGTCAATGCACTGGTTGCCCGCCACCCGCAGCAGCCATCTGGGGAACGGTATCGAACCGTCGTAGCTCTCGATTGAGCGCTGAAGCTTGAGAAAGACTTCGCTGGCGGCATCCTCTGCTCTCTCCCGCGAGTCCAGCATGTAACGGCACAAGCCGAATACGCGTCGGAAATAGCGGTGATGGATCTCCCCCAGGGCATCGGCATCGTGGTCCCGTGCGCGCTCTAGTACGCTCTCCAAAGCGAGCCCTTCCATCTGCCTGGTTCCGCCCTCGCGGGGCTGCGGTGCTTTCGCCATGTTCCTTTTGGCATCCATAGAGCAGTACGCTGCAGATGGAAGGAAGTTACACACATTTTAGGAGACGAGGGAAAGGTGACACTTTCGGACAAATCGCTGGTGATTCTATTCTCAACGAGATTGGGAGCGGTTGCAGTCCGGTGTGCGGATATAGGACGGCATCGGGCGATATGGCCGCGAGGAGTTCTTACTCGTGCTACCGGGATGGGATCTGAAGCCTGCCATCTCCCGCGCTCATATCTTGTGTTCTCTGGTCTCAGGCAGGCCAATCGCGGTCGCGTCCAAGGAAGTCACGGTGACAATCAGCTTAGGAGTCGCGAAGCCTATCAAGTAGACCGGCTGGGCACTTGCGCGTTGCGTCGGCTCGGCAGGGCGAAGGACCTTCTCGAAACCAATCTTCGTCGGTGGGCGCGGGACTATCCCATTTCGCTGGTCATGATGAAAAGCGGCTTCATTTCGAAGCTCTTGTAGTGAGGCCGGAGGCGATCGACGTTGTACTGCTCTTTCACATTCACGACTTTCTTGGAGGCCGTAACGGTATCGATGGGCATGTTGTCATACCGGCCATTCCTGAGAACGACAAGCCGTCCGTGGATCTTGCTCAAGAGTAAATCCAGGGCGAGGTTGCCATAGGCCATCGGGACGATGGAGTCAATGGCATCGGGATCACCGCAGCGGACCAGGTAGCCGAGTTTCTGATTAATCGTATCGATCGCTTTACCATTGTTGTACTTGGGGGAAAGCTCCTTCAGTTTTTCGGACACCAGATCCCCGATGCCGCCCAATTTCTTGTGACCGAAGGCGTCGGTCGTCTCAGCTTCAAAGATCATTTCTCCGCCTTGGAACATCGCTCCCTCCGAAACCAGGACGACGGAATAGCGACTGGGGTTCTTCTGGCGGTCCGCGACCAACAATTCGGTGAGGCGCTCGATGTCGAACTTGTGCTCCGGAATCACGCAGCGGTTCGCCGCTCCGGCCATGGTGGGCAGCATGGCAGTAAACCCGGCATAACGGCCGAAGACTTCCAGAACCATGATGCGTTCGTGCGAGCCGGCGCTCGTGCGCAAGCTGTTGGTCATGGAAATGGTGCGGGTGACAGCGGTGCTGAAGCCGATGCAGTAGTCGGTGCCGGGAACATCGTTGTCCATGGTCTTGGGAATGGCGACGACCTTCACGCCCTCCTGATAAAGGCGCACGCCATAGCTGAGAGTGTCATCCCCGCCAATGGGGATGAGGTA
>JBARBI010000106.1:0-4795 GCA_049792875.1 Candidatus Sulfotelmatobacter sp. | reverse complement strand
CTTACCGCATCGCCTCGATAAACGTAACCTTGTTGATCTCCTTCAGCGTAGTCATGCCCAGCCGCACCTTGTCTAAGGCCGATTCGCGCAAGAAGCGCATACCTTCATCCCGAGCGGCGCGGCGGATCTCCGAGGTCGGCTTCTTGGCCAGAATCATCTCGCGGACCCGGTCGCTTAAATCGAGCAATTCGTGAATCGCAGTTCGTCCGCGGAATCCTGTGCCCGCGCACTCAATGCATCCCGGCCCTTCATAGAGCGGAACCTTGCCCCACTGCGCGGGATCGAGCCCGCTGGCTTCCAGAACGTCGGGCGCATAGTGCACTTCAGTGCGGCACGATTCACAAATCAACCGCACCAGCCGCTGCGCCAGAATGCAGTTCAAAGCTGAGACAAAGTTGTAGGGCTCCACGCCCATGTTCAGGAAGCGCCCGATCACGTCGACCACGTTGTTGGCGTGAACCGTAGTGAACACCAGGTGCCCGGTCAAGGCCGACTGAATGGCGATCTGCGCCGTTTCCGTGTCACGGATTTCGCCGACCATGATTTTGTCCGGGTCATGACGCAGGATCGACCGCAATCCGCGGGCGAACGTCAGCCCCTTTTTCTCGTTGACCGGAATCTGCGTAATGCCGCGCAGCTGGTATTCCACCGGGTCTTCAATCGTGATGATCTTATCTTCGTCCGTCTTGATTTCATTGACCGCGGCGTAGAGCGTGGTCGTCTTGCCGCTGCCGGTTGGCCCCGTGACCAGCACCATGCCGTACGGTTCTTTGATGTAGCGCCGGAATTTGCGCAGGTCTTCCTCATCGAACCCAACTACGTCCAGCGTGAGCGTACGGAACTTCTCGCTCATCGACTCTTTGTCGAGCACGCGCAGCACGGCGTCTTCGCCGTGAATCGAGGGCATGATCGAGACGCGGAAGTCGATGGCGCGCCCGTTGTACTTCACACGAAAGCGGCCGTCCTGAGGCACGCGGCGTTCGGAAATATCGAGCTCGCTCATGACCTTGATACGCGAAATCACGGTCGAGTGGTGCTCTTTGCCGATGGGCGGCATGGCCTGCGTGAGCACGCCGTCAATGCGGAATTTGATGACCACCGAATCGTCGCGAGTCTCGATGTGAATATCGGATGCGCGCCGCTGCAACGCGGTGAAGATCGTGGTATCGACCAGGCGGATAATCGGGCTGGTATCGCCCGTCGCCGTCAGCTTGTCGATGGTGAGCGTTTCTTCGACGCCGGTGTTCTCGTCTTCGCGAATGATGGTGAAGCCTTCGCTGGCTTCTTCGAGCACGCGTTGCGACTGCTCGGTCTTCTTGAGGATGTCCGAGATCTGCTTGAGCGTCGAAACCTTGGTGATGATGCGCTGCTTCAGCAGCAGGCTGATCTCGTCGATCATCATCAGCTGGCTGGGATCGGCGATGGCGATGGCAAGCTTGCCCTCAACCGTCTCTTCCAGCGGCACGAAGTTGTAGCGGAACATCAGCTCGACCGGAATTTTCTTGAACAACTCGTGATGGAGTTCGAAGTCGGTGAGGTCCACGAATTCGCAGCGATAGCGCCGCGCCACGTCCTGCGCGCGCTCCAGGTCAGTGATGGGATTGCCCGTGGGGCTGATCGGCCCCCCGTTCCCGCCGTTTACGAATAATGATTTTTTATCGGCTGTTGCCATTCGTTTCCCTGAAAAACCTTGTCATTCCGACCCGCCAACTCCGTTCCGCTCAGTGCACTCCCAGAGTGAAGATCGGCAAATACAACGAGATCAGCACTCCGCCCACGAAAATCGCCATGATCATCAGGATGAGTGGTTCAATCAGCGCCAGGGATGCTCCCAGCGCCGTCTGCACATCTTCCTCATAAAACTCCGCCACCGAGTTCAGCATCGCCGGCAGCGCGCCGGTGGATTCGCCCACTTCAATCATTTCCACCGCCAAATCCGGAAAGATCTTCTGCTCTTCCAGGCTGGGGGCCAGTCCCTGGCCTTCGCGCACCCGAATGCCCGCCCGCATCACGCCTTTCAAGATGCGGCGACTGCTCATCGATCCGCCGGCGGTTTCCATCGCCGGCACCAGCGGCAGTCCGCCCTGCAGCAGCGTGGAAAGCATCCGCGAGAAACTTGCCACCTGGTGCTTCAACCGGATGTCGCCCAGCAGCGGCAAGCTCAGGATCAACCGGTCAATGCGGTCCGCGCCGCGATCCGTGTCTTTCCAGCGCCACAACCCGAAACCGAGGAGTGCGAGTGAGACCAACACAAACGGGGCGTATTTCTGCGCGCTCTGACCGACCGACAGCATGAACACCGTGATCGCGGGAAGCTTCGCATCCAGGCTGTTGAACAGGTCTGCAAACTTGGGCACAACATAGGTGAACAGGAACGTCACCATGATCATCACCACGGTGACCAGCAGCGTCGGATATATCAACGACACGAACAGCTTCTTGCGGAAAGTCATAGCCAGCCGCTGGAAGCTGATGTAGCGCGTCAGCACCTCGTCGATGTTGCCGCTCTTCTCGCCCGCCATCAAGGTCGTGGTGTAGATCTTCGGAACGATCCCCTGCGCCGCGAACGCATCGGAAAGCAACTCTCCGCCTTTGACCCGTTCCCGCACGTTCTCCAGAATCTGCCGCAGTTGCCCGTCCTTCTGCCGCTTGACGAGCAGTTCGAGTGAATTCAGGATCGGCAAGCCGGCCCGAATCAGCGTCAGGAACTGCTGGTTGAACACCAGGAACGTGTCCTGCTTCAGCCTTCGCCGGCGGCGTAGCGAAACTCCAGAGGTCATCACTCCCTGGGGTTTGACCCAGTAGACGAGATACCCCTGCTGCGAGTAGCGGTCGCGCACTTCGGCTTCGGAGTAGCCCTGCTCGATGTGCTGCTGGACACGCCCTCGATCGTCCGCGATTTTTACTACAAATTCCGCCATTTGCTGACTTTTCTGCCGCTTTTCCTAGCCGTACTCCCTACCGGCTCAGTCTAACATTCCTAGTTACCCCCCCGAGGTACCGCAAGTAACCTCCGGAGAAGGTCGGATGTGGACAGCCGCCCTCGGTCATCGCCGCGCAAGAGCCTGGCGATCGAACCCTACGGCCCCAGTTCGCCTTCCACCGTCTCCGTGCCAGCCGGAGGCTTGAACTCGAACCGTCCATCCTCAATCGCTATGTCTTCCTTCATCTCGCCGAAGCGGTATTCCGTGGCTGCCCCATCCACTTCCTGGATGACAATCCGGGCAATCTGGTGGTCTGGGGTGACCTCCAGCAAAATCTCGCTTACCCGATCCGTCAGCCCCTGAGGCACGCCGCGCAAAACCACGTTTCCGGAGGATTGCGGCGCTACATCGGGAGCTAGAGATAGTCCTTGCAACTCTCTCTCCAGCTTGGTCTTACCCAACAAGAACGCCAGGGGGGAGCGGGCGTCCTCTAACTTCTTGGCTGCCGTCTTGCGCGCCTGCCGGTCGCCGGGAACGTAAAACCACGCATCCTTGCCATCGCTCACAAAGAGCTTCTCCCTGGGAGAACGGTACTCCCAGCGCATCTTGCCGGGTTTTTTTAGCCACAGCGTCCCCGTCTCGGTTCGCTCCATTCCCGACCCGCGGTAGACCTCGGTGAACTCCGCCTGCAGGGAACGCAGATGGTTGTAGTGCGTGTCCACTGCGGCCGCCAGCATCTTGACGTCAGGCGCTACGCCAGCAGCTATGAGGCCGGTCACCGACACACCCAGCACCATCGCAAAGCGCAGCCAACTGACTCGCATCTCGATATTTTTCACCGGTACTCGCCCTACCGTGTTAGCCAAATATGTCAACACCCTCACGCGAACTCGGGAGGGGGACAGGGGGCAAGCTCCTGCGGGGGGACTCCTGTAGCAATTGTAAGCCGTAGCACCGGACTTGTCATCGGCATTTCGAGACCGAGGGCGGACGGACTTAACTGCGGCTTCGGAACAACGAGTATTGCTGCGAACCGACGATCTTTCCGAGAACCGCTTTTTCGCTCAGAACGTGCTCCAGAAGCGGATTGTGATAGAGCACATACACCGGCCGGGGCCGAAACCGCAGAGACTGTTCCAGGTTCACCAGCACCTGGCGCAATCCTGATTCCGGCAACGGATTGAAGAGATAGATCACGAGCGGGTCATCGGGAAAAGGGAACGTGGTGGCATCGGCGCAGATGGTTTCCAGAGCGAAGCATTTCTGAGCCTCGCTCTTGTATTGCTGCAGGTTCTGCTGCGCGATAGCGTGAAGCGAAGGCAGAAGTTCCACGCCTACGACGCGGCGGAAGGGATAGTCCGACGCCATGAGGAGCGTCCGTCCTTTGCCGGAGCCGAGATCGACGAAGGTGAAGTCGCGAAAGTTGAGAGTCGTCTGATCGGGACTCGGGATCTGCTGGAGGTCGTCGAGCATTTCGTGAAACGCCGAGGGTTCCGTGGGCTGGTAGGCGGAATGGAACATGCCCAACAGCCGGTCACGCCATCCCACCGCGCCGCTCGTCGTGTTCACTCGATAGTCCCAGTCGTAGTCCGCATCGCCATAGCGCTGGCGCAGGCGTTCGGGGGTGGAATCGCGGACGTACTCCCACATCACCCCCAGCAGTCGGCGGGTCGCCCGCAAATAGCCTTCGTACGAGGCGGCGTGCATCCACCATCGCCACGCGGTTTGGGTCACGCTGATTCTGGCTGGCGAAACCATGATTCTTGGGCGCGATTCCATGAGTGAAAAATGACAGACGTTCAGCAGTCCTCTGAGATGCGCCTTTTGCCGAAACCTCGATTTTGGGTGGCGCAGCGCTTTCAGCGCTACGA
>JBARBI010000105.1:0-2891 GCA_049792875.1 Candidatus Sulfotelmatobacter sp. | reverse complement strand
GATGGCCAATGAAGCCGGAATTCGCCGGGCGAAAGGACTTTACGCGCCAAATTTTGGCGCCCGCGATTTGGTCATGTTCGGTCTGGCGCAAGCGCTCGCCGGCGCGATGGAGCAACCGGGCGACGGAACCGCGATGTTTTCCGACTGTATCGCGCTTGCTTTTTTCGCTCACGTTGTGCGCGCTTACGGCAGCGTCCCGATCGGGGGACCGAACGCCCGCGGCGGCCTCGCGGCGTGGCAGCTGCAACGCGCCCGTGATTTCATCAATGTCAACTTGGCACACGATCCTTCGATCGCAGAGATCGCGCATGAGTGCGGACTGTCGAGCGGCTACTTTGCGCGGGCGTTTAAACGGTCGACGGGCGTTCCACCTTACAAGTGGCTGACGAAAATGCGCGTCGAGCGCGCCAAAGAACTCTTAAAAGACCCACGCTGCGAGCTCGCCGATATTGCCCAGCTTTGCGGCTTTGTGGACCAAAGCCATTTCACCCGCGTATTTTCCAGGAGCGAGGGTTACAGCCCAGGTCGGTGGCGCCGTCTTCACCGCCTATAGTCTAATAGGCTCTCTGCTGGATCAGGATCGCCCATCAAATTTTCCGTCTCTGAAATGTCCGCTTTGGGTCATCAGCTGTCGCGCTAATCCCCGTGGCTATGTCCGCTCTCACCCCGGACACCCATTAGTCGGTTCGGAGTGCTCGCTTTGAGCCAATAGCGGACGTTTTTTGCAATGGCGATATCGACCGACCGCCACGCGAGTAATACGGCTGCACTATACCGTTATACTTTACGATCGTAAATTATAATGAATGAATGGATGACGCCCCGTTTGCGTCCCGGCCACCTAGCGCGTAAGCCGCGCCGGCTTGTCTCAGAAGCGTCGTCTGGATGGGCTTAGCAGAGGAACGACGCTTTGATGGGCAAAGCGGATGCGGTTTACCCTGGCCGAAGCGGCAGCGATCCTCTGCGCGATGGCGTCTCCGACGAATGCGGTCTAAGTCTATGGCTCGGCCATGGAGCGATTTATGTCAGGGGAGGGCGGAGCTGAGGAATTGAGCGGCGAGCAAGAGCTTCGTCTGGTCGTCGAAACAATTCCAACGCCGGTGTGGAGAGCCGGACCGGCTGGCAATATTGAGTACGTCAACAAACGCGCGCTCGAATATTTTGGGACGCCGCCTGGCGAAATCCTCGGCTGGGGATGGATGGAAAAGGTCCACCCCGAGGACATCGATTTCAAGGTCAAGACTTGGCTCGAAAATCTGCAATCAGAGGCGCCTCATGAGGCGGTCTGCAGATTTCGAGGGGGGGATGGCCAATATCGATGGTTCAACGTGCGTGGAGAGCCGTTGCGAGCCAGTGACGGCCGGGTGCAGCGTTGGTACGGCGTCCTGATCGATATTGATGATCGAAGAAAGGCGGAGCAGGCCCTTCGCGAAAGCGAATACAAGCTCCGTCAGATCATCGAGACGGTACCAGCCTTCCTCTGGTCGACGGGGCCCGATGGTGAACCGACCCATATTAGTCAGCGCATTTTGGACTACAGCGGCATGCGATTGGAGGATTTTCAGCGTGGTGGTTGGGAGGCATTCATGCATCCCGCCGACTTTCCAGAAACTGCAAAGGCTTTCTATCACGCAATTCAGACCGGTACTTCGTACGAGGGTGTGCATCGCCTGCGTCGGGCGGCGGATGGCGAATATTGTTGGTACCATGCTCGCGGTGAGCCACTGCGCGACCGAGAGGGGCGGATCGTTCAGTGGTACGGCTTGTCTGTCGACATCGATGAAAGGAAGAAGGCCGAACAGCAGCTACGCCGCAGCGAAGCCCATCTGACCGAAGCACAGAGGCTGAGTCACTGTGGTGCGACGGTCTACAACCAGTCGCAGATTCTCTATTGGTCAGACGAGACTTACCGCATCTGGGGGTTTGACCCGGCGCAGGGTACTCCGAGCCGTGAAGCTATGTTGCAACGGATTCACCCGGAGGATCAAAACCGGGTGCGCGCAGAGGCTGAGCGCTCCTTTGACGAGAAAAAAGGCCCGATCGGGTACAGAATCGTACTGCCCAATGGAACGGCCAAACACCTCGAATCCATCAGCCAACCGATGTTCTCCGCAAGCGGAGAGCTTGTCGAAGTTGTCGCTACACATGCCGACGTGACGGAGCGCAAGCGGGCCGAGCAAGCATTGCGGGCAAGCGAGGCGAAGTTCCGCGACTACGCTGAGACCGCCTCCGATTGGTTTTGGGAGACCGGTCCAGATTACAAATTCACGCTCCTGACCGAGAATGCTTTTGGTTCACTCCCGGCCGATCGAATCGGCGCGGCTTGTTGGGACCATGCTCTCGACCTTGAAACGGAACCGGAGAAGTGGCGGCTTGTCTGGGCAGCCCTCGATTCACGCCAGCCGTTCCGTGACTTCGTATATTGCGTGTTGGGCGGTGATGGCTCTCCAATGTATGTGAGGGCGAGCGGCAAGCCTGTGTTTGACGCCGACGGAGAATTCCGCGGCTATCGCGGCACCGGCACCGATGTGACGGCACTCGTTCTGGCTCAGGAGGAGCACGAGAGGTTGCGCCAACTCGAATCAGATATTGCGCACATGAATCGCTTGAGCATGATGGGAGAACTCGCCGCTTCTCTGGCGCACGAAATCGCGCAACCGATCGCTACCGCGCGCAATAATGCCCGCGCGGCAATGCACTTTTTGGACCGAAGCTCACCAGATCTGGGCCAAGTCGGGGAAGCGCTCGCTTGCGTCGTGGATGATGCCGATCGAGCCGGAGATATCCTCGACCGTATCCGGGATCACATCAAGAAAGCTCCTCCGCGAAAAGAGCGTATTGATCTTAATCAGGCGATCACTGACGTCATTGCGTTGGCGCAAGACACAATC
>JBARBI010000104.1:0-4240 GCA_049792875.1 Candidatus Sulfotelmatobacter sp. | reverse complement strand
AGATGTAGGATGCCGTAGTAGGCTGACATGCGGAGTGTTGACAGCAAAGGGCGAAATGCGAACCTGTGCCACTGATCGTGACAATTCGTGCCACAATTCCTGTCAATATCCTATGGTTGTGTCACTGTTCATGGCATAATCCTACACCCCGCCCGTTCAAGAAAGAACCTGAAGCAGCGCGTGCGGACCGCAACATCGGAGCCGTCCGGACTGTCTTCGAGTCCACGCTCTGAGCCTCTCGGCCCGAGATTGCACTTATTTTCCCAAAACGGTTTTGGCCACAGGCGGGCAGGTTGTGTTGTAGACGATCCCTACAGATGTTAGAACTAAAGGCAGGATGGCCTTTGGTATGCACGCGGATCACTCAGCACCGGTATTTCTCTTGCTGCTGGCTTCGGCAGTATCCGGCTTCCCTCAGAGCGCGCCTGTCGTAACGGGCGCGGGGTACACGTTGCCTGCGCCGGTCAAAGTCGCTCCGGGCCAAGTCCTCACGATATTCGTGCAGGGTATCGGGAGCGGGCTGACTCAACCCGTGCGCGCGCCGGAAAGCACTCTGCCCACGTCTCTCGCCGGCATCTCCGTCACGCTGGAGCAGGGGTCCGATCGGCCGGTGGGGATCCTGGACGTTCGGCCCGTTTCGACGTGCGCTCCGTTGTCCGCCGCTGGGACCGGAGTCTTTCCTCAACCGGTATCGAACTGCGGCCGGCTCACGGCGGTGACTGTTCAGATTCCTTTCGACATCGTGACCATCTGTTCCGTTTGTGTGGGCACACTTCCATCGGAGTACGCTCCCACCGTACTCTGGGTTTCCGAGAACGGAACCAACAGCGCTGTTTTCCAGCTCATGGCATTGTCCGATCAAATCCATGTGCTAACGAGCTGCGACACGTTCCTGACTGCGGTTCCACCACCGATCAACTATACCGGCCTGCCCTGTTCGCCCATGGTGACGCACGTCGACGGATCGCTGGTATCGTTCGGCAGTCCGGCGCAACCCGGCGAGGAAGTTGTGGCCTATGCCGTAGGCCTCGGCAGCACGAATCCTGCTCTGGTGGCAGGCCAACCGGCGCCCTCGGCGGCGCCCGCCACCATCGCCTTCAACCTGCAGTTCAGCTACGTGCCCAACGCGCTGCCGTCGCGGCCCGGCGGGAGTCATGGGCCGCTGTTCGCCGGGGCTACCCCCGGATACGATGGTTTGTACCAGATCAATCTGGTTGTTCCCGCTCCTCCAGCGGGCACACCTGCGTGCGGTACTGTGGACTCGAGCCAACTGCAGCCGGGCAGCAACGTGGTGCAGTCCAATCTGACGGTGAGCATCGGCGGCACGTTTTCATTCGACGGTGCCGGGATCTGCGTGGCGGTCCCACAGTAGAGTTGCCGCGGCCGGGAGTTCCCGCCACCGGCTATGAATGGGGATCGGATTGCACCTCGGCCGGAAGTACAGCTTTATGCCGATTCTATCGAATGTTCCGTCCGGCAATCTTGCGATATTGGTTTTCGTAGGAGGGGACGGCAGCCCGAAGGGCGTGACAGCTTCCGAGCAATAGCGCTGCCCTCGGCCGTCAAGCTGCGCCTGGCCGTGGCCGTCCATCGAAAGCTGGACAAGAGTAGGCATATATCGGAAACTTGCCAGAAGAGTTCCGATTTTCCAAAATAAGATTTTATTTCGG
Organism: Candidatus Sulfotelmatobacter sp.; assembly: GCA_049792875.1. Lineage (GTDB taxonomy): Bacteria > Acidobacteriota > Terriglobia > Terriglobales > Acidobacteriaceae > Sulfotelmatobacter. The sequence goes on along the minus strand of JBARBI010000104.1, from coordinate 2,570 downwards.
GCCATTTCTGGAGCGGCGACGACAATTCGGCCGGGCTCGTCGCATAGGTTTACCCAAGGCGGTTTCCCTGGCTGCCCTGTACTCTTCCCACTTCTTCTTGTGGGCGGCCTCGATGCGGCGTTGTGCCTGCTCCCTCAGCATCCTGCGACTTGGAAGCTGTATTTGGGCTGCAACATCTTTGTGAAGGAAAAATGCGTGCCCCTTACCAGAGTCAGGTATTGGGATCGCAAGCAGCGGTGTGCCTGACTCTTTCAGGTAGAACGCAAGCGAACGGCTGTTGAGATGGAACCGCCTGGCGATGACCGATGTCGCCTCGTAGTATTCCGCGAAATGTTGGACATCCGTGGCAGGCAACAACTTCGAAAAGCCGTTCCGATACTCCGCAGTGGTTTGCAGAATGCCCTCTGCCACCAAGCCGCGAATCACTGGCACCGCTACTCCCAAAACGTCCGCCGCCGCCTCGTAATTGACAACGCCTCCTGGGGGCACGGTCATGCCTGGCACAGGGCGGTACTTACGCAGATCTTCAGACCGGAACAAATACCCGGTGATCCCGCGAAACTGGTTGGTGTATCCGACCGGAACGAGACTGCCATCGACGACGGCCCGGATAACCGCGGCAAGACCGGAATCGCAGCCGAGGTAATTCTTCATGGCATGGCGTAACGCGATCAGTTCACCGGGTCTGGAGTACTCCTTCAACGGCACAGCGTGTTTTTCGAAGGCATGCTTGATTCCCATGACATCTTCCCGCAGGAAAGAGAAGCATGAAGGGAAGTTCCGTTCAGGTCCTTCGACGTATCGCATGGCTCCCGCGACGGCGACTCTGGTGATGGTGGCATGTTTTAGGCCCAACGTCCGTATTGCTTCGGGTCGCGGCACGTAGCGAGCGAGTTCCGTGTCGCGGGCGGCAATCCAATGGCTTAGCGATTCCCGCCGAATCCAACATTCCCTCCGGCACCCGCTTCGTCGCACGGTCACGAACATGCCGTCAACTTGGCCCTGATTGACAAGATCCAAAATTCGTCCGCCGGTCGTGTGTGCAGTCCTCTCTGCCTCATCCGCGGTCATCCAATGGGAATTCCGCAGCACGGCAGGAGAAAAGTATCGGTGCTGGCCGCGGATCAGACCCTTCCAGTCTTCGATTACAAAGCTCTCGAAGGCATCGTGAAGGAATCCGAATTCGCTGCGCGGAAGAACGCGAAAGAGGTGGCGGTAAAAATTCCCGAAGATCTTGCTGAAGTTCAGAGAGGCCGGATCGGTGACTCCCGGCGGGAGCATGTTCCTTAGTACTTCGCGTAAGGGCCGAGGCCATTCTCTCAGCACCGCATCCGCACCGCGGTCGATCTCGGTTGCGACAGCAAGGTCGGTCGCGGCAAAAGGCCGTTGCTTCCGGCGCAGCTTGTCCTTTTCGCGAATGGAGCCGATAAAAAGAACCAGCCTTAGCAAAGCCCCCAGGCTCAACCTAAGCATTTCCGGCGGAAATCCACGATCCACCAGATCGAGTTCAGCGCCTTCACCTGGTGGAAACCCGGCCGCCTTATAGATCGCTGCATTGATCGCCACCAGATCGGGCGTCGCTGCTTCGGTGGTCAAGGCGCGCAAATCGAGTCCGCAACGACACTTATGCACAGACGGACGCTGCCAAGCCAACCTCCTCTTGCAGGCCGGACATTGGTTGACCAGATGGCAACGGTGGATGGGGCAGGCGGTGACGAGGCCCAAATCCCACACGGCCCACCAGATGGGGGCCTCTTTGAGGCAACGGGGGCATATCCGTGGGCGCTCATAATTCAGATCATCGACGCTAATCCGTTGGCCGTAAAATGACCGTTGGTCGAATCGATTGCGTCCGCCGATATGCCGGTAGTGCATCGCCTGCCACTCCTCCGGCTCCAGGCGCAACACGTGGGCAATCTGCTTAACGCTGTCATCTCGCTCCAGCCCGGACGTCGGTAACCCGGCAATTCGGGCCAGAGCAAGGGGGCCCCAATAACCGTGCGCCTCAGCAACGCGGCATAGGTACCCGCGGGGACTCTCGCGGGGCAGCGGATCGACCCGGAAGAGCAACCGGGCGCCGTTGAGAATCGGTGTGCTCATGCGTGCAACTCCAGGCCCACGCTGCGATGAACGCCGGCGACGCGCGGGACACACGTCCTCGCGCTCGGAAGCGTCAGCGGGGGGGCCTTGTCACTATCGAAGTTTTCAGTGAACGGATTCGGATCATCGAGACGTTCCGACCACACATGCTCCGCAAACGACTCCGAGAGCGTGCGCAAGGTGATCTGCCGGCGCGGATGGCAGCGGGCAATCCGGGCGGCGCCGCGGATGATTTTCATGGTGTAACCGATCAGGCCGTAGGAAGCGTAATGCATCCGGAAAGCCATCTCGACGTCCGATAGAGAGGGCATGCCGTACTCCGGGAGCTGTTCCTGAATGGCGCGGAGGAAGGCCCTATATGTTGTCCGATCGTCTTTGGCATCCCAGCGAAAGGCCCCTACACGCAAGGTGGCGCCAAAGCGGCGCCGCAGTTGTTCATTCTGCCGGAGGACTTCCAAACAACGTTGCAG
>JBARBI010000103.1:0-8274 GCA_049792875.1 Candidatus Sulfotelmatobacter sp. | reverse complement strand
GTTGAATCCGGCTGACGGGACCTACCCGAATGAATTTCGTATCCATGAGGGAGTGGATACCTCCTACGCGAAATTCAACCGGAAACCCGATCCGATCGACGACAACCCCTTCGACAAGGTTGTTCCTCCCGCCGACCTCCCCTACGTTGGCTGGACCGAGCCCGGAGAGAGGTTCAACGTTACGGTAGATGTAGCCCGCTCGGGAACATACGCAGCCGATTTCCTTTACACATCGAACCGCGGCGGCACAATATCAGTCGATGTGAACGGAAAGGACGCAACCGGACCTCTGCAGATCACAACCACGAACCATGCTGCAGACCCGCTCGCCTGGCGTCAATGGCACCATTGGAATCTGGCTCCGCAACTTTTCAAAGTCCGTCTGAGCAAAGGGAAAAATGTTCTCACCGTGCACATATTGAGGAGCGGAAACATGAATCTGGCTTGTTTCGCCTTCAAACCAGTCCGCAGATAAAGTGGAACCTGCCAGCGATTCAACTCAGTGTCACACGCACTCCCGTCGCATGGGGGACAATGACAGAGCGCTTGCCCTGCTTGAGCGAGACGGTCTTCGTTGACGTTGTGATGTGCCCTTCGCGGCTGTCGAGTCCCGGTGCGTGTAGTGTTTCGGTTTGCACCACTCCACTCGCGTAGCGACCAAAGTCGAGTTCCACCTCAAGGTCTGCGGCCGCGTCCTTGTTCAGAATGATCACGGATGTGAGCCCACTAGGCAGTTTCGCGGCATACGCCGTTGCATTGACTCCCGTATCCTGCAGCGTCGAGAAGTCGGTCTTCAACAGTGTTCCGCCGCTGAACGAGCCCGCAAACTTGAGCCCACACGCGACCGGCTCCAACACATAATCCGAGCCAAACGTCCCAATCGGCGTATAGAAGGGATGCGGATGCGAGGCAATCTGTTCGGGAGTCTCACCCTTCGCTTCGAGGAGCGCGTCGCCGGGCAGAGATCCGCCAACGGAATTGGCCACAGATTTGCCCGTGCCACCGTGCAGATTGACGCCGGAATAGTCATTACTGGCTAACAGCAGCGAATAGTCGGCAGACCAAAGCGCAGCGGCAAACACGTCGGAGACACCCGGCTTGCCTCCGCGATAGCAAGTGTTGCCTTCGGTCATGCGTACGCGCGCACCCATCTTGCTGGCTGCGGTCGATGCGATACTCGCCGTGTTCTGCACCCTTTGCATCGTCGCCGGTTTCAGCAGGTTCGGAATGTTGACGTCGGGGTTCGTCGCCGGGCCGCCAAAGTAATAATGATGAGTGAGGGTCGTTACGCGGGGCGAGGCCTGTATGGAAGGCCAAAGATTAGCAATCTCAGTCAGCCATGACACAGCGCCGGCAACATCAGGCATGCCGAACTTTGCTGCCGGCACACGAACTGCGATAGCACGGGACAGCGTGAGCCATTCTTGCAGGTACGTCTTGGCAGACCATGTTTTCGGATCGCGCAGGTGCCGGTCAAATAGATCCGCCTCGTTTCCGATCTGGAAATACTGCAGGCGATCGCCCAGCGTCTCGGCTACAAAGACCGCTTCCTCGGCGGCGCGTGCCGGTGTATTCGTGCCCATCCCGATGCCGTAGATGCAGTTCCAACCTGTGGCTTGGAGAAACTCCGCCAGGTTTCTGACTGCCTCGGGCGCCACAGCGTAGTACTGCGCTTTGGGCTCGCCCACGACCTCACGCACTTGAGGATGCTCTGGTTCGGGAGAGTCAGGCTTAGGTTTCCAGTAAGCGAACTCGCTGGTGTTGCCGCCAAGGCGGAGAACACCGGTTGACGAGAGTGCTTTGAACTCGCGAATCAAGCCGCTGTTCTGCGCCGAAAAGAAACTCGGGTTCGACAGTTGCTGTACCTCATAAGACAAGCCGACAAAGTCGATGGGCATACGAGGACCACTCGTCTCCGAGGGAATGCTGAGAACTACCCGGATCTTACTTTGGCCGCGTACGTGAAGACGTGTTGCAGCGACAGTACAGGCTGTGGTGGCAAGGAATTGTCGTCGTGTGAGCATCGGATCTCTCGATTCATTGCTGCAGCGCGTGGAACGCCGCTGTTTTCGACAAGGTAAGAATACGACGGGTTGCGCTAGTTCCGTTTGGGCCTATTGTCGCAAGTGCTCGCGATGACCGTCTCTCTGTCGTATCGTCGCGGCCGCCATGTACGATTGGCAAAGAATAACAAGATGTTCGCGCAACTTACGCATCATTGCTGGTGAACCTCCTGTCTCCAGCACCGACCGCATCGCGCCTGACATTGCAGCCAGCATCATTTGTATAGCGAATTCGTCGGGTGAACTCTTTATATCGGGTGCTGATTCCAGCATCCGCACGATGGCTTTCCGCATCCTTTGCGTGACGCGTTTGACCAGTGCTTGCCCGCCAACGTCCGGTGCGACCTTGTAAAGGGCCACCGAAATATCTGCGCGGGCAATCTTTACGTCCACAAACGCCTCCACCACTTCTTTGATCATCTCGGTGAGCGGTTTGTGTCGTGCGCGTTCACAGGTGGCTTCCACATCCAGGGTCACCTTTTCAAGATGGTCTTCCAAGACGGCAAACAGCAGCGACTGTTTGTTCGGGAAGTATTGATACAGAGTTCCCACTGACACGCCGGCGCGATACGCCACTCGCGTAGTCGTTAATCGGTCTGCTCCCTGGCTGAGCAAAACCTGAATAGCTGCCTCAGAAATCGCTTCCACCGTGACCGTCGCCCTCGCTTGAACGGGCGTCTTTCGTGGCTCAAGTGCAACTAAAGCGTCCGCTGCCATAATGCGAACTCCAAACCTGAAGAATCCTTCATCAAATGATTGTAGCAAGAACGGACGGACAGATTCAGGAGGAACGAAAATGCTTCAACAGACTGCTCTCGCCGGCAGCTTCACTCTGACCGGCACAGCCATGACTTTGAACCGAATGGGGTACGGGGCAATGCAACTTGCTGGTCCCGGGGTCTGGGGACCGCCGCGCGATGTTAATAGCGCCATCGCCGTTCTGCGCGAGGCCATAACGTCCGGCGTCAACCATATCGATACCAGCGACTACTACGGTCCGCACGTGACCAATCAGATTATTAAGCAGGCGCTGCATCCTTATTCGGAGAGTCTGGTGATCGTCACCAAGCTGGGCGCTCGTCGTGGTTCAGACAAGTCATGGATTCCTGCCCTTTCCCGCCAGGAGTTGATTGACGGCGCCCATGACAATCTGAGAAATCTCGGACTAGATGCTCTCAACGTCGTCAATCTTCGCGTTGGGGGGATCACGGAACCTACGGAGGGTTCGATCGAGGGGCCGCTCATCGTGCTCGCGGGACTCAAGCGTCAAGGGCTCATCCGTCATATCGGTCTGAGCAACATTACCCCCAAACAATTGGCGGAGGCGCAGACCATTACGGAAATTGTCTGTGTACAGAACTTTTACAATGTGGCGCAGAGGAACGACGATGCTTTCATCGACCACCTTGCCTCGCAAGGCGTCGCTTACGTTCCGTTCTTCCCACTGGGTGGCTTCACTCCGCTACAGTCGTCGGAACTCGACACAGCAGCAGCGTCACTCGGCGTGACTTCAATGCAGCTTGCGCTGGCTTGGCTCCTGCAACGCTCGCCTAACATCCTGCTGATTCCGGGCACATCTTCTCTGCAGCATCTTCGGGAGAATCTTCAGGCTTCACAGCTCCATATCCCCGCTGGAGTGCTTGCGGATCTCAACTCAATCGGTAAACAAGGAAAGGAGTTTTGATACGGGCAAGGGCGATCGATGCTTCGGCGGAGTTGTTCTTCCTTGGCTGCAAGCCGCCAGCCCAGATAAGAGCGGTTTATACATGCTATAATATGTTTATTTACAATGACATGGATAAATAAAGATTTACCTTGACTTATCATGGTTAAGAGGTAAGATAGGAGTCGAACAGGGAAGGTGGAAGACCATGCCAGCCACGCCCACCAAGAAGTTCACTCCCGAGATCGACGCCCAGCTTTACGATGAGTTCGTTGCGGTTGCGGAGCAAAATGGGCAAACGAAGCGGTATGTTCTCGAGCAGGCGCTCGGGTTCTACCTGCATAACGTGGTTCCGTCCCAGCACCTGGTTCGCCCCGAGGTGATGGATGCTTTCGAGCAGTCCGTTGCTCGCAACCGTGACCTGTTGCAGCGTCTCGCCAAGTAAATGGCGGATTATCTTACGGTAGCGGAAGTCTACCGGATGCAGCATCGATTGATCGAGATGTTCGGCGGTCTCCATGGTGTCCGCGATAAGGGCGCTGTTGAGGCCGCCGTTTTTCGTCCGCAAACCGGCTATTACAACTCCATCGAAGAAGAAGCGGCTGCGCTGATGGAGTCGCTCGGTAACAATCACGGCTTCCTCGACGGCAATAAGCGCATCGCTTTCACCGCCACCGATGTCTTCCTGCGACGCAACGGTTTTTACATCGACGTCGAGGGCCTGGATGGACACGCGTTCATCGACGGCTCGATGGACCGGCACGAATTCCGCTTTGCCCAAATCCTTGACTGGATCCGTCAGCACGTCAAATCCTTTGTTTGATTCGTCCTCCCTTCCTTCACTTTTTCTTGCCCCTGTTTTTCTTCACCACCTCGACATTGTCGTCGTACCCGTCGTCATCTCCAGTAAGAGTCGGTAGATCGGTACAAGTTCGGTACAACTGAGCGAGAGAAAAGGTAGTATTCTGTTCTCTAAGCGACACCAGATGAAGCACTTGGAGTTTGTACTGCGATAGTTCGGGACCAGGGGGTCGGAGGTTCAAATCCTCTCTCCCCGACCAAATTTGTTTTCTAGGGACACCGTTCCGGTGGAACCTTCTAAGCTGTTGAAAAACTGTTGCCACGATTCCATCAATGAGGTGTTCCCTCGTTCAAAGTACCCGTTTTCTTTCGACACCATCAGCCCGTCAGGAAACAACGCCCATTGCAACTCCTGCTTCTGAGTTGTGTCAGCGGCAGCCCAGTGCTTCGGCAGGTTCAGCACTGATGTCTTAGCTTCCACCATCATGCTTTCAAGTGTGGAAGTCTCAGAATCGAAGGCTTTTATCTGCTCCTGAATCTCAGCCGTCGTCTTTGTGATGTCGGCTTTGAGACCAGCAAAGTCTTCTCCTGAGATGTCGCCCCGGACGCGGGCAGCCACGGCGCGGCTGTTCAAAGTGCTTTGGTCGTTGAGCCTCTGAACTTGCGTCTTCCGCTCAACGGCGATCCGTTCCGTGCGAGCTTGCCACATTCCGGCAGCGAGGCTGGGAAGGTTAGCCACCAGTTCAACGGTGGGCTGCATGGTGTGAAGCAGGTTCACGAAGTCGCTCTCCAACTTCTCCCGTCGTCCGCTGACCCCACGGCAACCAGTGACCCAACACCACATCGTTGGGTACTTCCCTTTAGGGAAGCCAGCCGTCAGCGGGCGTCCACACTTGAAACAGCGCAGGAAGCCACGCAGGGGAAACTCGGCATTGATTTTGTGGTGTCGCGTCGGTCGTGCTCCACGTTTGCCGCTCAGCACGTCCTGAACCTGCTGGAATAGTTCTTCCGTCACCAGAGCGTCAAAGGTGCCGCGTGCTTCCACCTGCTTCGTGCGAATCAGGCCACAGTACGCAGGATTGCGAATCAACTGCGCGAAACCCTGCTGTGAGATAGTGCGCCCGGTGCGCGTGCGGAGACCCAGCGCGGTGATTTGTTTTCGCACTGACTCAGCGGGCAGACCAGAGGCCATCAACTCAAAGATTTTCTGCACCAGCGGTGCCCGTTCACCGTCAAACGCGATGTTCTTGATGCCATTCATTGAAGTGTTGAGATACTCGATGGGCGCGCGATGCAGGAATCTACCCGATTGGCCTGCGTACTTCATGCGTTTGCGAATTGAATCTGACGATGCGTCTGACTGGAATTGTGCGGCAGCACCAAGAAGGTTGCTGCCGAACCTGCCTGCTGCGGTGACGTTTTCAATGTGAGGTTCGGACGCAGACGCCAGCACTATGCCCAGCTTGCCCAGCATGGTGATGACTTCGTTTTGCGTTCCTAGATTTCTTGCCAGACGAACTAGGGGATCGCGCTGAACTTCAAGGGGCATGCGAAAGTATGTGGCAATCCGTCATGGGTTATATCGGGCCAGCCACGCGGCAATCTCACGAAAAACATCCTGCCGCTGCTCCCACACCGTAGGAAAGTGTGGCGCACCCGGATACGTGACCATACGCGTCGTCTTGCCTCGCGCCGCCAGCACCTCAAAATATTCCCGTCCCTGATACGTTGGAACGCGCTCGTCGGCCGCGCCATGCAAGATAAGCAGCGGCGTAGCCACATTCTCTGAATGCATAGCGGCAGAAAAGTCCAGAAACGCGTTCGGATCTTTATCGGGCCAGCGCGCGTCGTAGTCGAACTGCTGCACATCGCTCGTCCACATAAAGGTCAGCCAGTCGGTGATGCCCGCGCCCTCAATGGCCGCTTTGTAGCGATGCGTTTGCGTGACCGTCCACGAAGTCATGAAGCCCCCCGCGCTCCAGCCAAACATGGCCAGCCGGTTCGGATCAGCCCATCCCTGCGCCATAGCGTAGTCGGTCGCGCTGTCCACGTCGCGAAACGCGCGATCCCCAAAGTGCTGGTAGATCGCATTCATGAAGTCGGTGCCATAGCCGGTTGAGCCGCGATACTCCGGCTGCAGCACGATGTAGCCCATGCCCGCGATGATCCGGGTAAAGGTATCGAGCCGAAGCGAGTCATTCGATTCCGGCCCGCCGTGCGGCATCACCAGAAATGGATATGCCTTCCCCGGCTGGTAATCGGACGGAAACGTCACGATGCCTTCGAGCGCAATTCCCTCATTGCTCGTCCAGCGCACCGCGCGCACGTCGCCCAATGCAACCTTCGCCAGTTGCTCTTCGCCTTCGCTGGTGATCCTCTGCAAGGTATTGCCGTGCGCTATCGCCACATTGGAGGCGTGTTGCGGATCGGCAACGTTGAAGACTTGCACCTGCGGCGCGGATGCGATCTGCGGCGAGATGGGACCGTTGTTGATGGTCCCGCCGGGCCACTGGTAGGCAGTTGTCAGCGAATTATTCTGAAACGCGTCCACTTCCGACCGGACGCCGTGCGCAACAACCACCCGCGCGTTTCCGCTCGCGTCCACCGACAACTGTTCCGCGCTCGCTTCGAGCTTGGGCGTACGGTCCACCGGAGTTCCGCCGCTTGCCGCAACCGTCCAGACATGGTCCGCGGTCAGTACAGAGGACGTAGTGCTCAGAAAGACCAGATCTTTGCCGCCGTTGATCCAGCCAATTCCGCTGCTCACGTTGTCCACTGTGGCAACGTGGCGCGACCCGCTGGCACTGCACACGTCAAAGTAGGAGTGAGCTTCGTGAAAACCGATCTTCGGTGTCAGCGACAGAACGGCGATCGCGGCGCTGTCGGGCGACCAGGCAATATCATTCACATCTTTCAATGTCGAACACCACCACGCGCCGCCTTCACCATCGGTGCCGATCACATAAAGACTCGAAGGCTCGTTTTCGATGACAGTGTGAACCTCCCCCAGCGGATCGGGCAGCCGCGGATCCGCCAGGAGCGCATAGTGCGAACCGTCCGGAGAAATCATGGGGGAATGCACGCCCCTCGGAAGCGCCGTGAGCGGGACCGGAGTGGCTGCCGAGGCCGCGGCAGTATTCGGCGGCGGGAGCGCCAGCGTCGCCAGCTGGGCTATTTTGTTCACTTCGTACGTGCCATAAAGAGCGGCGCCATCGCGGGTGAATCCCGCGGGTTGGAATTTCTCGGGAACGCTGAGACGACGCGATTCGCCGCCGGCGATTGCGATCAAATGCCATTCCATAGTGTCAGGACCCTTGGCACCTCCGAACCGCACACGGTACAGAACGCTCTTCCCATCAGGAGAAACTGCAACCGCCGCCGCGCTATGCAGCGTAGCCGCATCGTCGAAAGTGAAAGAATGACGCGTGCTTTGGGAGGTGGCAGATATCGAAACGCAAGCTAGAAGAATGGAAGCAAACAGCAGTCCGCGCATAACGAGTCCCCCGGCCCAAAAGAATATCAGCCTAGAAGTAAATCGGAGGTGGGGATTTCCTTCAAACGCTAGAGCGATGGATCGTCGGCAGATCGGAGATCACGGGAGTGCCCCGGCGGATCGAAGAGTGATCCACAGGCAAACGGCCAATGGATTGGTAGTTGCACCCAGGTTCTTTGCACCCGAACGGCATTAAACCCTTGCTGTTCATCACTCGAATCCTTGGTTGCCGGCCAGAGATTCCTCCCGATGTG
>JBARBI010000102.1:0-45376 GCA_049792875.1 Candidatus Sulfotelmatobacter sp. | reverse complement strand
CACAAATCCCTTCCCGTCGGTCTGCTCGGCGTGCGCGTTCAGCCAGGTGAGCCCCGTGCGGAAGGCGTACTGCACCTCGGAAGTGTTCGCCACCATGAAATCAATAAACTCCGCGACGCCCGCCTCCTTTGCCCCCGCTGTGCTGTCCGTGGGAATGATGATCTCCGTCAGTCGCTCGACGATCGCATACTCCGCGGCCGTGAAGAATTGAGGGTGGTAGACCGCCGGCTTGATTTGCAGCCGGGCGTTGCCGATGTGCCCGCAGGCGAAGGCCCACCGGCTGAAGCCCGGAAACTGTGCCGCGGCTGCGGCCGTCCCCAGGATGCGCAACACTTCCCGACGCTGAATCCCTTGTCCCGCCATGGTATGTGCCCGTCGATCTCCCGAACGTTCGAACCCTCAATCCCTTCACTCGGAGCGAGGAATCTGAACTCCGCTTACGATAGGAACTTCACGGTTTCTTCCACTAAAAGCGCCGTCGGTTTGTAGGGATCGCCCGGCGCATCGTACTCAATCGAGCAGTATCCCTCGAAGTTGTGTTTTTTTAGAATGGCGAACGCCCGCGCCAGGTCCACGTGCGAAGCCTTGCCTTGATCATCAACCTCGCCATCCTTGACATGGCAGATCCCGTACGCGTGCGCGAACATCGCCTCCAGGGCCCGGTTCTGGAACTCTTCGTCGTGGGCGGCCAGCGAGTTCCCGAAATCGGGCAGCGCCCGCAGCCACGGGCTATGGACCTTCTCCAGGACCTGCACGATGAAAAACGGGTCTTCACTGACAGGGTTGTCATTTTCCAGATGGACGACAACATTCTTTTTGGCCGCATACTCCGCCACGCGCGCCAGCGTGTCCGCCGCCCGTCCTACATCCGGTTTAGAATCCTTAGCGCCGTCAATGTGCGTGCGGATGCTGGGCGAGCCGAGAGCTACCCCGACGTCAATCCAGTGTTTGCTTCCGGTCAGGGATTTTTCACGCTCGCCCGCGTCGGTCGAATATTGGCTGTGACCCGCGTCTACCGCGATATCTACCACCGCGGATTGCGCTTTCTCGACAGCGACTCGAAATTGCTCGAGATATTTGGGATCGGTCGACGGGAAGACCGGACTCCATGGTTCGATCTTGTGCACATTAAATTTCTCGGCCACATGCGCCGCAAAGTCTTTCAGTTCCATCTGCTGCGCGGCGGGAACCGTGCTGGGAGTTTTGCCATCCCACCCTTTCCACCCCACGATGAACTCGCGAAAGGGATATGCCGCCACTGCCACCCGCTCCCGCGGGGCGGTGGGGAATTTCACTGAGGGTTCAGAACCGGCTGCTGCGCGTGCAAACTTGGGCACCAGCCAAGCCCCTGCCGCCGCTCCGGCACACTGTCCGAGGAATTGTCTTCGGGTTTTCGCGCTCATGCGCGCCAGTGTACCAGAGACGTTTGCCGCGGTGCTTTGGCAGAGCGCCGAGGCCTACCTACGGCCGGTGCGCTTCCTGGCCCCGGAACGGGTATTCCGTGAGAGGACCGAATTTCTTCTTTTCGGCGTACAGGCGCCAGCGCCGGAAAACGATGCGCAGACTGGCCATCACAGGAATGGAGAGATAGACCCCCAGAATGCCGGCAACTTCGCCTCCCGCCATCACACCGAAGATCGCGGCCAGGGGGTGCAACTCCATGCTCTCGCCCATGATGCGGGGAGAAGAGACATAGTCCTGGAGCAAGCGCCACATGCCGAGAAAGGCGATTAGGATCAGCCAGTGCTTGTAGCTCATCAGCAGAGCCACGGTCACGATGACCAGGGCGGCGGCCAGCGGGCCGACCACGGGGACGAATTCCAGCACTCCGCCCATGGTCCCCAGAACCAGAGCGTAGGGAACTCCCATGATGCTCAGAAAGGTCGAGTACATGACCAGGGTCAGGGCGGCCAGCGTCAGTTGAGCCCGGATGAAGTGAGCCAGCATCTGGTTCAGGTCGTTGAGGACGTTCTCCAGAAACTCCCGCTGCGGCCGCGACTGGATGGTAGAGAGTAGAAAGTCGCTGAACGCGCGGCCATCCTTCAGGAAGAAAATGGACAACAGCGGCACCACAAAGAACAACCAGGCTTGCTTGGCGACGTCGGCCACTCGCAGCCCGATGCGCTGTGCGACTTGCGTGATGTCGTCGCTGTGGCTGACCAGGAACGACTGCGCCAGTTCCGTCGTCTTGATGTTCCAGCCGTGTTCTGCGCCGAGTTGCTGCGCGATTTGACCGGAACTAAGTTGGGTCAGCAGCGCGGGCAGGGACTGCCCCAGCTTCCCACCTTCCCGCGTCACCTTCGGCCCCACCGCCACAAAGAACACCACCACGAGCACGAGCAGCAGGGTGTAGATGACGGCGATCGCGCGTCCGCGCCCACGCAGCAGCTTTTCGAGGCGACTCACCAGCGGGCTCATCAAGTAGGCAAAGAAGATGGAGAACAGAAACGCAATCAGCGTGGCGCGCGCCACGTACAGGAAACCCAGCCCCAGCGCGAACAGCAGCACTGTGACCAGAGCCCGCGCCGTTCGTGAGTCAGTCAGCAGCAATAAGTTTTCCAGGGCGTTCTCGATTCTGCCGCCGGGCAGATTGCCTTAGTCCCGGACTACCTCGGTGTTATCGGCAGGAATCGCCACACGTATTAATTTGAAATGGTCGTTGTCATCTACCCAAAGAGCCCAGTCGAACTGCTCCCCGTGCAGGTTCAGGCGCAGCAGTTCGCGCTCTTTTCCGCGGATCGTGACCTTCTCTTTCCCTACGACTTCCATACGGACGCCCATCGAAGTACGGTCCTGGGGAACAAGCGCGCCAAAGTCCGCCGACTCGCATTGCCGGTGGCCGTTTTCGTTTTTACAGGGTGCGATCGCCAGATATTTCCAGGCCAAGACTTCGCGGTGTACAAAGAAATTATTGTCCAGAATGGGCGAACTGCTGGGCATCAGAAAGGGTTGCTCCGCTGCCTTCGCGGATGCCGAGGTCGTGATCTTCTCGAGCAGGAAGTCGTTATTCGGAAACACGCTCAGAGAACCGCCCGAGGCCTGGCTCCATTCGTAGCGCAACAGCTCGCCGTTCGCGGTCATTTCCATGTCCGATTTTTGGCTGGTGGGATCGGCCCCGGAGGTTTCCTTGACCTGCGACTTGATGACGCTGTTGCCGTTCTGCTCCTCAATGGTGAAGGTCTCAGTAGCCACTCGCTGGCCCTTGATGAAGACGCCGAACGAACCCGAGTCGACAGTTTGCCCGGCCGTGGGTTTCGCCTTGTCTTTCTTGTCCGACGCGCTTGCACCGGCGAAGGCCGTGAACGAAAAGGCCAGTAACAGTACCAGGGCACAGCGCATTTCTGTATCGAACTTCACTCTGCTTCTCCTTCTTCGCTGCGGGTTGCGATTTTCCGCAGTCCCAGTTGCGTGGCAATTTCGGACGCGATCTCTTCCACCGGGCGGCTACCCGTTTGAATCCTCCGGGACGCCTTCGCGTACCCTCTGCGCCGCGTCTCGTAAAGCTCGCGAAACTGCTCCTGGCTGCGGAGTAAGGGGCGTTCTGCTCCGGTTTCACTGGCTTGCCGACAGCACCGCTGCCACAATTCTTCCACCGGCGCGTCCAGAAAAACCGTAGGCACGCCGGATGCCTGCAGCAGGGCCACATTGTCTTTCTGAACGAAAGCGCCGCCGCCTAAGGCAACGATCCTGGCGCCGCCACCGCGCAGCTCCTGGAGTACATGCTGCAACGCCGCGTGTTCGGCTCGACGGAACTCGGATTCGCCCGAGTCCCGAAAGATCTCTGCTACAGTCCGCTTTTCGCGGGCCGCGATGCGGTCGTCGAGATCTTCAAAGATCCAATTCAGCCGCAGCCCCAGGGCGCGCCCCACACTGCTTTTCCCGGCTCCCATGAACCCGACCAGAAAAACGGCGTTGCCCGCAAGACCGACGGCCACGGGGGACGACCCAATGGGTCGCACACGTCGGCGTCGCCCTGCCTTCTCCGTTTTGCCAGAACCCTTCTTCAAAGTTAGCTGCTAGCGTCTAGCCGCTAGCCGAAAACCCTATCCGCCACTGGCTTGGCTACAAGCCAGCAGCTAGGAGCTAGAAGCTAGAAGCTGGGTCCGTTGTTATTTTGCGGTGCGTTTTCTGAGGTGGATTTTACCACTGAAGCTGCGCAGTACCACGGTCGATGACACCGCGGCTCTGCCCATGGTACCCCAGAAGGCACTTCCCTCTTTGATAACGAACCAGGTGTGCGCTTTGGGTTGGAGAGGTATGTCGTCGTGCACTTCACCGCGCACGGAGCGGGCGCTCACGTCGGCCGACGTGGTGTCCGGCACCGTCGCCTCGATATTGCCACTGTGGCTGGTCAGCCGGTATTCGCCCCGGTCGCCAAAATCGCCGATGTAGTTGATGCTCCCGCTGGTCGAAATCACCTGCACCAGAGGGCCAGTGACACCGTTGAGAGTAACTTCGCCGCTCAAGGAGTCAATTTCCACGTGGCCGTCCTGCACATTGGTGAGAGTGACAGGGCCGTTCAGGGTTTTCACGTGCACATGAGCGCCGGTGATGTCCCGGATCTCAACGGTTGCCGCGGCGCCTTCGAGAGTCACATCTCCATGAAGTTTTTCAGCGCGCAGGGGACCAGTGCTGGAGTGCAGCGTGATGCTGGCATCGGGGGGCACCAGGATTTCGTAATCCACGCGTCCCGATTGTGCATCGGCTCCCGGCAGCAGGTGAGACTGGATCTCGACTCGATTGCCAACCAGGTTGTTGTCCACTTCGACTTTCTCGGAAGACAGCACGGCATTGATCACCACGACGTTTCCGGTCGATGGTTTGACTGAGATCGAGCCGTAGGGATTGGTGACCGAGACCCCGGCCTTGGGACCTACGTTAAAGCGAAATTCCTTGTGGGTCTCGGCGACTAGCGTCCCGGCCAGCATCGCGCCCAGCACTGCGACTTTGATTGTGCGCCCGCTCATAAGATTCCCCGAAGCCCCCTGTCGGTCCGCGCAGCCCCAAGCTCGCGGGTCGAAAATTCCCTACATTATGGCAGAGACCGATCCATGGCCAACTCGAAAAGCATGGCCTTTTCCTGATAAGCCTCCATGAGCGAGCGGCGAGCTTCCTCGTCGTTCGGATTGGAGGCGACAATGCTTTTGGCATCTTGAATGTATTCGTTGACGTGGCGGAGATTGTCGGCGTATTGAGCCTTCATGGCGGGCGACAGTTGGGCAACCTCCTGCAACAGGTCGTCGTCGTTTAAGCCCGCAACGGACAGATCTGTGACAGGCGCTGCCGGTTGGGTATTGGCCGCAAGCTGTTGGGACAGGGAATGCTGGCGGACATAGACGCCTACCGCGATCAGTAAAGCCGCCGCCGCGGGGACCATCCAACGCGCCCATCCCCAGCGACTGCTTAGCGCAGGCAGCAGGGACCGGCTCGCACGCTGAGGGCGAATCAGTCTCTCCTGCCGCAATGCAATTTCGATGGAGTTCCAGACGCGGGGACTGGGTTCGTCCGCCGCCCGCAGTTCGATCGCCGAGGAAGCGATCAGGTTCAATTCTTTGACCAGAGCCGAGCACTCCGGACAGGTTTTCAGGTGAGCCCGCTGTTGGGCACTGTTGCCGTCTTCGATCTCCGCCAGGCTCGCTTGCAACTCCAGGCAATTCATACCGCTCTCCCCAAGCCGCTACTGAATCAGTCTAATGCCAATTCAAATCAGCTTGCAGTGTTGCGCCTCTGCCAAGGTTACTGCGGTGTCCAGTCTGCGCTGGCTCACGGTACTCGTCGAACCCTGTTGCTCGACCTGACGGCTCAGGATTTCCCGGCCTTTTCGGCTCGATTCATCTTGAGCAGATCGCGCAGCTTCATGCGCGCTTTGTGCAGTTGCGACTTGCTGTTGCCGATCGAGCACCCCACGATCGTCGCGATTTCATTATGTTCGTAACCTTCGACGTCGTGAAGAACAAAAATCGTGCGGTAGCCGGGAGGGAGATCGTCCACTGCCTTCTGCAACTGCAACCGGTCAATGGATCCGGCCAACGCCAAATCTTCTGCCCCGAAATCCTTCTTCGGCGTATCTTCTTCGCCGCTCTGCGTGGTCTCTTCCAGAGAAACCACCGGGAGGCTCTTCTTTCTCAGATGCATCAGCACTACGTTGACAGACAGTCGATGCAACCAGGTCGAGAATGCCGATTCGCCGCGAAACGTTCCAATCTTGCGGTAGAGCTGAAGGAACGCTTCCTGCGCCAGATCCTCGGCCTCGGCCGTATTTGCCGTCATGCGCAAACAGAGCGAGTAGACGCGCCGCTTGTGCTTCTCGTAGAGCGCCTGAAACGCCTGGGCATCCCCTTGCTTGGCTCTTTCGATGAGCTCGGCTTCGTTCCAGTCGTTGCCCTGTCGCTGTACTGGGTCGGTCAAGTTGCCTTTTCCGGCCGCACCCCGTGAGATGCGGCTAACTATCTTTGCGTTGTATGGCTTGCGGGCCGTCGCGGCGGCACGAAGGTAATCGCCATATTCAGAATATCAGAGCATTTCTACCGATCTTGGAATTCTGCAATCAGATGCTGCGCCTCCGGAAATCCTTTGCCTGCTCAGGGTTGAACCGCCCTGCCCTCTGAGCTATAAACCCGATCCCGAATTTAGAGTCGCAATCTTCGAAAATCGGTACATTCGCCACCGCCACGAAGGTTATTTTTGCTTCGAAGTGATCGTCTCCAGATGGTGTCCATGCGGTCCCAACTCGCGCTGTCGAAGCAGGAACGCGAAGGTCAGGCCAAGGAATCCCAGGATGGAAAAGATCCACATTCCGAGGTTGTATCCGCTGGGATGATCGGGGCCGGCATGACTGTAATCGTTGGCCCAGCCGACCAACAAGTTGAACCCGAACAGGCCAATGTTTTGGATCATGGTCATCAGCCCGTAGGCGGTCCCGAGTTTGGATTGATCCACGATATAGGCGACCGAGGGCCACATCACGGCCGGGATCAGCGAGAACGCCACGCCCATGAGCACCATGGGCACGTACAAGCTCACGTGGGTGTAGGCCATCATCAGGTAGACGGGGATGAGCAGCAGGGAGCCGAACATCATCAACAGGGCGCGCTTGCCGATCCGGTCAACCCACAGGCCGAATAGAGGCGTGGCAATCATGGCAAAAAGCGTCAGCGTGCTGGACAAAAATCCCCCGAACTCGCGCGAAGTGCCGTGGGCCTCGATGAAGAATTTCACCGCGAATGTCTGGAAGGGGAAAATGGCCGAATAGAAGGTCACGCAAAGTGCGACGATGTACCAGTAGCTGACGCCAAACTTAAACAGATCGGCAAAGACGACTTTGTCGGTCGACGCTTCACCCAGACGGAAGTTTTTCTCCGCCTGCACTTCCAGGATCCAGTAGATGATGGCCCCGACGACGCAAAACGTCGAAAGGCCGAGGGCAATCAGGAAAGGCCAGCGCCAGTAGGCATACGCGGCGCGAGCCCAGGTGGGAGAATTGAGTGCAGCGAATGAGCCTAGTCGGCAGATGGTGAGATTAATGCCGAACGCGAAGCTCAACTCTTTGCCTTTGAACCACCGGGCCAGCGCCGCGGTGACCGCCACATTCAAAGATTCGGCGCCCATGCCAAAGATGAGCCGTCCTGCGGCCATAACCGATAGGTGACCCGACGACGCCGTAATGGCGGGCCCGATCATGCACAGTACCCCGAAAATCATCAAAGATTTTCGCAAGCCCAGGCGGTCGATGATGAAGCCGCCAATCACCACGGTAAAAATGTTGGGAAAGCTGTAAATCGCCTGGAGCAGTCCGATATTCTCGTCCGAAAAGCCGAGCTGTTGCTTCAAGACGTCGGCCAGAGGGCTCAGCGCATCGTAGGCGTAGTAGCTCCCAAACATGGCCAGACTGAGGAAGACCAGCACCATCCAGCGATAGAACCGGCTGGGCTCAGGACGAAGGGTTTCGTGCATCAGCACTCTCTTCCGAACAGATTGAACTCCGGGATGACGAGCACAGAAGAGTAGCAGAACTCAGCTACCAGCTCCTAGCTTCTAGCGAAACCCACACGTAGCCCCGAACGCATTCGTCCGGGGCCCCCTTGGGTGCGCCTCGACTGTGACGAGGACCCTGCTCGCGTTGCTTCGCGCGGCGGACGAATGCGTCTGCACGACGCGAGACCGTGCGATGCTAACTCCCCACATACCTCGCGTACAAACTTCTCGCCACCGCTGTGTCGGTGGTGCCCTTGATGATGGCGCGGCCGTCGGGGAACAGGGTCATCTCGTACGGCTCGTGCCAGAATTTCAGGACGAAATCGTTGTGCCGGACTACGCCGTGGGGCTGCAGTCGGCGATCCATCTCGGCGAAGTCGATGGGGCGTTGCCGCTCATGGATTTGCACCGAATTCCTGCCGCATAACGTGATGTGCGGACGTGCTTCGCCCGTGAGATGGACAAAGTCCCGCTCCCCGCAGGCGCGGCAGCCGGGGCGGGGCTTCGCGGCCGAGATTTCGGCGTGCTCGTTTGTCCAGACATCGAACGAGAGCAGGCTCCGCCGCAGTTGGAGAGCGCGAGGGCCACCGACCAGCAATTTGAGCGCCTCGGTTGCCGCGACCGACGCCACCAGATTCACCGCCGAATTCAGTATCCCGGAAGTCTCACAGGTTTCCACCATCCCCCGTGGCGAATCCGGGAAAAGGCAGGCCAGACATGCCGTATCTCCGGGCAGAATGTTCAAGGTGACGGCGTAACTTCCCACCGCAGCGGAATAGATCCAGGGAACCGAGCGGTCCACGGCATAGTCGTTGATGAGGTAACGAGTCTCGAAGTTATCGGTGCCGTCGAGGATCAGCGACATTCCTTCCAGCAAAGCTTCAATATTGGCGGGGACCAGATCTTCGACCCTCGGCTCAACCGTGATCTGCGAATTGAAGGCCGCGATCTGACGCGCGGCAGCGATGGCCTTCGGAAGAGACTCCGCCGCGTCCATCTCATCGAACATCGACTGGCGCTGCAGGTTGCTGGGTTCAACGTAGTCGCGGTCAATGATGCGCAGCGTTCCCACACCGGCGCGTGCCAGCAGACCTGCCAAGGCGGAGCCGGTTGCACCGCACCCGACGATCGCCACCCGCGCCGTCGCCAGCTTCCGTTGGCCTTCCGCGCCGATGCCAGAGAACAGGATCTGCCGCGAGTAGCGTTCGTCGTGTCCGTCAGCGGGAGAATCCCCCTGCGAACCGTCGACTCGTCGGTTCCGTTGCGCTTCCTGTGCCAAAGAGGTCACCAGTCCCGGGCTGCAAAACCTTTATTATAAGTGGCGGGCTTGCCGGTGGATGACTGCCAATGCCAGCTCGACTTGAAAGCACGAGCCTGAACGATTCGTACAACAACAGCCGAGTGCATTCCATCGAAGTCAAAGAGCGCCCGGACTCAAGGACACCTGTTTGCTGAAACGCTACGCGCCACTCCTGACCGCGATGATCCTGCTTTGGTCTGCGGTCCTGGCGTCGGGGGCTGTGGGGCAAGAAGGTGGATCCCCCGCGTCTCAGGCAAAAGGCTCGAGCGTCGGGCAGAGTCGAGCGAACCCAGCTGAGTCGACTTCTCAAACCAACCCGTCCGAGTTGAAACCTGGGTCCAACACCCAGCAGGAAGGTCAAACACCGTCCACCGCTGGGCTCTCTGGCTATGAAGGGAAAATCGTCCAGTCGATCCAGCTTCCCGGCGTAGCCGAGGGCGATCGCGAGCACATCCTCCAGGTGCTGCCCCAGAAAGCCGGGGAACCGCTGGATCGCGCTCGCGTCGGCGACAGCATTCGAGCCCTGTATGCTACCGGCCGTTTTGCCGACATCCAGGCGCAAGTCACGCCCTCGGGCGAAGGCGTGACCCTTGCCTTCCTCACCTCTGCCAATTTCTTTGTGGGCGCGGTTTCAGTGGAGGGGGCTCCCGCCCGCCCCACCCAGAACCAGATCGTCAACGCATCGAAGTTTCAATTGGGAGAACTCTATACGCAGGACAAGCTGGACCGCGCCCTCGACAACGTCCGGCAACTCATGCAGGAGGGTGGCTACTACCGTGCTCGAGTCACCGCCGAGTCCGTTTCAAACCCGGCCACCCAGCAGGTGAATATTCTCTTTCACATCACTCGGGGTGAGCAGGCGCACGTGGGCGAGGTGAAAGTGACCGGCACCTCCGGCCTCTCCTCCGGGGAAGTGCAGAGTATCGCCCACATGAATGGAGGAGACCGCCTTACCGCCGCCCGGGTCAGTGGTTCGCTGCAACGACTGCGCCGGAGATTCCAGAAGCAAAATCGCGCCCTGGCGCAAGTTTCCATTGCCGCACAGTCCTACCACCCTGAAACCAACGCCGTGGACTTCACCTTCCAAATCGATCCCGGCCCGGTGGTTGTGATTTACGCCCGCGGTTTCCACGTGAGCCGCGGCGTCTTGAAAAAGGAGATCCCGGTCTATGAAGAGAACGCGGTGGATGACGACCTGTTGAACGAAGGAAAGCGGAACCTGCTCGACTACCTGCAGACTCGCGGCCACTTCGACGCCAAGGTGGACATCCAAAAAGAAACCGACCCGAAGACCCTGAAGGTGATCTACCAGATCGATCCCGGGCCCTTGCACAAGCTCGTTTTGGTGGAGATCACCGGCAACAAGGATTTCCTGGATACGGCCAAACTACGGACCTACCTCCAGATTCAGCCGACCAGTCGCCTTCTGAGTCACGGACGCTATAGCGAAGCCCTGCTCACAAGCGACGTCGCGACTCTGGAAGGTCTCTATCGCTCCAGCGGATTCCGCCAGGTCCAGATCCAGACCAAAGTGGATGACAATTACCAGGGGTCAGAGAACAAACTTGCGGTTCATATCCACATTGATGAAGGAGTTCGAACCATCGTTGGCGAAGTGCATGTGCTGGGCACCCAAAAAGTCGCGACCAACGAACTCCCCGAACTGAGCACGCAACCCGGCCAGCCTTATTCCGAGCAGGATCTGGCTAACGATCGGGAACGGATTCTGAGTTACTACTTCGATCACGGATTTCCCAACGCCAGCCTTGAGATCACCACCAAGCCTTCCGATCAGCCCAACCGTGAGAACGTCACCTATACCATCCAGGAAGGCGAGCGCTTCACAGTCAATCGGGTCATGGTGGGTGGGACCGAACACACACGCGACTATGTCGTGCAGCGGGAATTGCAGGTTCACGATGGCGACCCCCTTAGCCAGCAGGATCTTCTCAGCACCCAGACCCGGCTGTACGATCTCGGTATCTTCAGCCAAGTGGACACTGCGGTGCAGAATCCGGAGGGTACCGACCCCCGAAAGAATGTTCTGGTCCAGGTGCAGGAGGCCAAGCGTTACACCTTCACTTACGGGCTTGGACTCGAATTCCAGACCGGTCAGCCGGCCGGGACTACCGCCCCCCAAGGCACCACCGGAGTGAGCCCCAGAGTCGAGTTCGACGTGACGCGGCTGAACTTTGGCGGGCGGAACCAGACTCTGACGTTCCAGTCGAATGTGGGTCGCCTGCAGCAGCGTGGACTGGTCAGTTACGCCATTCCCAAACTATTCGACAACGACAAATTCAAGCTGATCTTTACCATCTTTTACGACAACAGTCTGGACGTGGCTACGTTCACCTCGCAACGATTGGAAGGGAAGGTCAGCCTTCGGCAGCAAATCGGAAACACCGGGAATGAGCCCGGCACCCGCCCGGGACCGAGTTCGATCACCTACCGCATCGATTTCCGTCGTGTGAAAGCCAGCAACTTCGCGGAAGGGTTTTCCCCCGGTGAAATCGCGCTTCTCTCCCTTCCGGCCCGTGTGGGCGGGCCCGGCTTTACCTTCATTCGCGATAAACGGGACAATCCCCTAGAAAGCACCAAGGGAAATTATTTCACGCTGGATGGTTTTGCTTCTTCCAAGTACTTCGGCTCGGAAGCCGATTTCGGCCGGGTGCTGGCGCAGAATTCCACCTACTACGCTTTTGGAGGAAAAGGCAAGGCCGGACATCAGTATGTGTTTGCCCGTTCGACCACGATCGGCCTGGAGCAGCCGGTTCGTGGGACCAGGGTCCTGCCCCCCGGGTCTTGCCCGCTGAACGCGGCGGGGGAACCCACCTGCACCGACATCACGACCATTCCCTTGCCCGAGCAATTTTTTGCCGGCGGTGGCAACTCTCATCGCGGATTCGGGTTAAACCAAGCCGGGCCTCGCGACCCATCGTCGGGCTTCCCCGTCGGCGGCACGGCGCTGTTTGTCAACAACCTGGAACTGCGCTTTCCTCCGATGACGTTACCCTACCTGGGAGAGGGATTCGGCTTTGCCATCTTTAACGATATGGGGAATGTGTTCACCGCGCCGCACGACATGTTGACCGGTCTCATGCGTTGGCACCAGCCTAATCCGGCCCAGTGTCTGCTGCCCGGTGGTACAGTGAACCCCCTGTGTTATACCCAATTCAATAACTCCGGTTATGATTACACTTCACAGGCGGTCGGGGTGGGATTGCGTTACAAGACTCCCATCGGGCCCTTGCGCTTTGACTTCGGGTACAATTTGAATCCGACCCGCTACTTCCAGGCACTGACGTTCGACTCGCAGGGGAACCCGATAACTTTCGAGACCCAGCGCCTGCGGCATTTCAACGTGTTTTTCAGCATAGGTCAGCCGTTCTGATGGATATGGGCAAGCGGAAAACGATCGCAGTGGTCGCGCTCACCTTGGGGATGAGTGCGGTCATTCTCCCCGTGGCCCAAGCCGGCCAGGTGATCGACCGCATCGTGGCCACCGTCAACCGGCACATCATTCTGCAGAGTGACTGGGACGAAGCGTTGTGCTATGAAGCTCTGCTCAACGGCCGCGCTCTCAGCCAGTTCACCGACGATGATCGCCGCGCCGTCCTCGACCGCCTCATTGATCAGGAACTGCTCGGAGAACAGATGAAGTCCGCTTCGTTCCGGCATGCCTCCGAGCCCGAGGCCGCTGCCCGTATTGCGGAGGCGCGCAAGCAGTTTCCGGAAGCGGCGACCGCCGAAGGCTGGCAGGCGGTGTTACGCAGGTTCGGACTGTCGGAAAAAGACCTGGTTTCACACGTGCAACAACAGATCGATTTGATGCGTCTCGTCGATGCGCACCTTCGTCCCGCGGTGCAGATTGATTCCAAGACCATCGAAGCGTATTACCGTGAGAAATTCGTCCCGCAGTTGAAGCAGTCCGGTGCTGGGGCGGTTTCCCTGGCTGACGTCTCCGCTAAGATCCGCGAGTTGCTCACCCAGGAGAAGGTTAACGAACTCATGCTGTCCTGGCTCCAGTCCCTGCGTTCGGAAAGCAAAGTGAGCATCCCCGGTGGGACTGGGTCGGTTGCGGACGGGGTCGAGACGCGGTGACCGAGCCTGCCGCCAGGCCTCGACGCTGGTGGAAATTTCTGCTGATCGCCGCCGGCCTCGGTATGGTCTCCTTGCTGGCGGCTCTCTGGTACGCCACCACCGATTCCTTTCAAGCCTATGTACGCCGGCGGATGGTCGCCGAAGTGGAGCGCATTACCGGAGGCCGGGCAGAAATCGGCAGCTTCCAGATTGTCCCGTTCCACCTGCAGGTCGAAGTACGAGACATTACCGTGCATGGGAAGGAGGCCCCGACCGATGTTCCGCTGGCTCATGCCGACAGCTTGCTTGCCCAACTAAAAGTAGTCTCGTTTCTGCGCACTGAGTTTGGCTTCTATTCGGTGACTCTCGATCGCCCCGTAGTTCACATTGTCATTGCGCCTGACGGGACAACGAATGTCCCAGCCCCCAGGGAAGTGCGGCGGACTTCCGAGAGCAATCCGATTGAGCAGTTGTTCGCGCTATCCATTGATCATCTTTCGGTGCGGAACGGAGCGCTGATCCGTGACGACCAAAAAATCCCCTTGGATTTTGCCGTCCACGACACCGGACTGCGAATGGATTACTCGTTCCTGCGCGGGCGCTATGAGAGTCATTTCATGCTCGGGAAAGTCGATACCGCGTTCGCGGATTTCCGCCCCTTCGCCTGGAGCACGACGATCGAGTTCAGCCTGGGCACGTCCTTCGCCGAGGTCAAGTCGTTGAAGTGGAACTCCGGTCGGTCGACCGTGGAGGTGACCGGACGCATCAGCGATTTCCGCAATCCTCATTTCGACGGATCCTACGACGCTCACATCGACCTCCAAGAGGCCGCCGCAATTCTCCGCCGCCGCGATCTCCGCGTAGGAATTGCTCAGTTCAAGGGCAGCGGCCGCTGGTCGCTGGAAGAGTTCACCGCCACGGGTTCTGTGATGCTGCGTGACGTAGGTTGGCAGGACGATCAGATCGCGCTGAACAAGGCCAGCGCGACGGCGGAGTACTCGGTAAGCGACGAACAGATCAAGCTGTCGAAGGTGCAGGCGAGGCTACTGGGCGGCACCGTCACAGGCGACGCGCAAGTGGATAACTGGCTGCACAGCATTCCGCTGGCCCCGCCCGCCAAGGTGAAGAAGGGCACGGAAAACCTTCCGGTGGTTACCGCCGCTCGGCCTCCGCTCAAGAAAGGGGAAAGGCCGAAGGTGCTCGGTGTGCAAAGCGGCGCCATACACCTTCGTCTGCGAGATGTTGCCGCCTTCGAGGTAGCCCAGACGTTGGATGTGCCGCCTCACAAACTCGGACGGTTTCACCCAGTCGGATCTGCCACAGGCACGGTTGACGCCTCCTGGAGGGGATCGCCCAAGGATGCTGAGGTGGCATTTGTTTTCGACGTAAGCCCACCGCCGCATTCCGCGCCGGGCGAATTACCGGTGACGGCCCATCTTCAGGGCAAGTATCGCGCCGGGAGCGACTCGCTCGAGCTTGCCCAGTTCAACTTGTCTACGCCGGCATCGCGGATGCAGGCTTCCGGAACCTTGGCGGCGTCTTCGACCCTACACTTTTCCCTTTCGACCTCCGACCTCGAAGAATGGCGTCCGCTGGTGACTGCTTTGGGGGGACCCGCCAACGTGCCGTTTCGCGTGGACGGCAATGCCGCGTTCAACGGGGTCGCTGGCGGCACGATTTCCGCGCCGACACTGGCCGGGACTCTGGTCGCTCAAGATTTTGAATTCACGATACCCGCTACTTCGCGCACCCCCGAGAAACCAGTGCACTGGGATTCTCTCGCAGCTAGTGTTCAAATCTCTTCGCACGATTTAGCCTTTCGCGGAGGCTCTCTGCACCGCGGCGACACCAGCGCCGATTTCGAAGTCGGTGCCACCCTGCAAAAAGGACAATTCACCGAGAGCAGTCCCTTCACGGCGCGCGTGAACCTCCACCATGTGGACGTAGCCTCGACCGCAGCTCTCGCCGGCTTCGACTATCCGGTATCAGGGACGGCGGATGTGTCTCTCGAGATCGCTGGGACCCGCGCCCGTCCGCAGGTGCAAGGACACATTCACGCAGCCAATGCCTCGGCGTACGGAGAAGCGATCGAGAAGTTCGACGGCGATCTTCACATTGCTGGGAGCGAGACGACTCTCAGCAATATTCGTCTTACCCATGAGGACGCCGAGGTTTCCGGCAGTGCTGCATATGCCCCGGCAACCCGTGGCTACCGGCTCGACCTCGTCGGGAAGAATTTCGACCTATCGCGTATTCGCCAGATTCAGGTGGACCGTTTGCCGGTGGAGGGCCGCGCTGACTTCACGCTGCAGGGGACCGGTACGCTCGATGCCCCGGTGATCAACGCCGCCGTTCACGCGCGCGACCTCACGCTCGGCCACGAACTGGCCGGCGGACTGGATCTTGAAGCCGCCACCCGGGACGGCCAACTGCACCTGAGCGGGCACTCTGAGTTTCTCCGTGGCGGACTTTCGGTCGAGGGCAACGTAGAGATGCGGGACGAATATCCCGCGAATATTTCTGCGCGCATGGATCAACTCGACCTCGACGCACTGTGGCGCGCCTATCTGGGCGGGCGGCTTACCGGACACTCTGCGGTGGGCGGCACGGTCACCATGCAGGGCCCGCTCCGCGATCCACGGCGATGGACTCTGACAGGAAGCCTGACAGACGTTGCCGTCGACGTGGAGTACGCCAAGCTGCGCAACCAGGATCCAGTGCGCTTTATCTATTCGGATCAGACTCTGCACATCGAACCGGTGCATCTGGTAGGCGAGGGAACTGACATCACTGGGAACGGATCGGTTCAGCTTTCAGGAGCGCGGGAACTCGACCTCTCGGTCGACGGGCAAATTGACCTTAAACTGCTCGCCGGCATGGACGCCAATCTCGCCGCTTCTGGCCTGACCGCGGTCCATATGAACGTAGGGGGAACCCTGAGCGATCCGCTCCCGCAAGGCAGCATCCAGATCAAGAACGCGTCCGCCACTTATGCCGGGTTGCCCAGCGGCCTGAGCGAGATGAATGGCTCGCTGACCTTCACCCGCGACCGCATCCATATCGACCAACTGAACGCTCGCACCGGCGGCGGCACGCTCGACCTGAAGGGAGACGCCACCAACTATAACGGGCAACTCAATTTCAACCTCGCGGCCGTGGGAAAGGAAGTGCGCCTGCGCTATCCTCCGGGCGTCAGTTCCACCGCGAACGCGGAGGTGCGTTGGGTGGGAACCCGCTCCGCCTCGTTGATCTCCGGAGACGTCATGGTCACGAAGCTGGCGGTAACACCCGGCTTCGACTTTGGTTCGTACCTGGAGAGAACCCGCCAGGCGGCTGCGATCACGCCGGCCAATTCGCCGCTCTACAACGTGAAGCTGGACATCGCCGTGCGCACCGCGCCTGAACTTCAGATGAAGACTGCGGTGGCGCGGCTGTCCGGCGATGCCGATCTGCGGCTGCGTGGGTCGGCGGCGCGTCCCAGCGTTCTTGGTCGTGCCGACATCCTGGAAGGCGACGCGACCTTCAACGGCATCAAGTTCCGGCTGGAGCGTGGCGACATTATGTTCACGAATCCGGTGTCGATTGAGCCCCACGTCAACCTGCAGGCTACTACACACGTGCGAAATTACGATCTCGACATCACGGTTACGGGCACGCCCGATCGGCTGACCGTGAACTATCGCTCTGAGCCGCCTCTCCCCAAATCCGACATCATCGCGCTGCTGGCACTCGGCCGTACCAGCGAAGAGTCGGAGCAGTTGCAGCAGCAATCGGGCCAGGGTGCGTTTTCCGAACAGGCTACCAACCTGATCCTCAGCCAGGCCATCAACGCGACCGTCAGCAGCCGCATGCAAAAGCTCTTCGGAGTCAGCCGCATCAAGATCGACCCCCAGGGCCTGACCACGGAAACCAACCCCACCGGGCGGGGCCCGCAGGTTACCATCGAACAGCAGTTCGCCAACAACATAACCCTCACCTACAGCACCAACGTCTCTCAGAGTTCGCAGCAGATTATTCAGGGTGAATACTACGTCAATCCCAACATCTCGATCGTAGGCACACGGGATCAAAACGGCGTAGTCAGCTTCGATGTCCGAATCCGCCGCCGCAGGAAATAAAATGGTTTTTCGGGTGGCCGTTCCCAAACTGCGCATGACTGCTTCTCCCGAAACCTCCGACTACGCAGCGCTGCGCCAGCGCATGGTGGATTCCCAACTGCGCGGGCGTGGGATCAAGGATGAGCGCGTGCTCGCGGCCATGTTGCAAGTTCCGCGCCACGAGTTCGCGCCAGAACCCTATCGTGACCAGGCGTATGAAGATCACCCCCTGCCCATCGCTGAAGGGCAAACCATCTCGCAGCCCTACATTGTCGCGATCATGTTGGAATCGCTGGGGCTTTCCCCGGATCATCGAGTTCTGGAAGTAGGCACCGGATCCGGATATGTGACAGCCTTGCTGGCCCAACTGGTGGCACACGTGTTCTCGGTCGAGCGGCACGCCATACTGGCCGACGAGGCCAGAGAGTTACTGACAAGCATGGGTTACACCAACGTCAAAGTAGAGGTCGGCGACGGGAGCCAGGGGTTTCCCCAAGCTGCCCCGTATGATGCAATTATTGTTTCGGCAGCGGCCCCGGAGTTACCCCGCGCCCTGCTCGATCAACTGGCGGAGGGCGGACGCATGATCATCCCCGTCGGTCCGCAGGATTCGCAACAGCTTCAGTTGATCCGCATGGAAAACGGCCAGCCTCGAACTACCTTGCATGAACTTTGCCGCTTTGTTCCTTTGGTTTCCGGACTGTCATCTTGATCGGCAAAAGACCGACGAAGTTGACTTCGCTCACAGGCGCCAGAGCATGGAGTCGATAAAGGCGTTGAAACCTGTGATCCCAACCCTGAATTACAATCTAGTTCGTGCCCGTCCTGCACAACCTGCGCGTCACCTTGGAGATGATCAAGTGGGAGCACTCCATTTTTGCGCTTCCGTTCGCGCTCTGCGGAGCCATGCTCGCGGCCGGAGGCTTTCCCTCGGTCCATCAACTGGTGTGGATCATCGTGGCCATGGTCGCGGCGCGTTCCGCCGCCATGGCGTTCAACCGCTGGGCTGACGCCGCCATCGATGCCGCCAATCCCCGAACGAGCACGCGCGCCTTACCCGCCGGGCACCTCACGCCAGCATTCGTAGCGACGTTTGTGGTCGTTTCCAGCGCCGTATTCGTGCTCGCTGCAAGCCAACTGAATCGGCTCGCGCTCTTGCTTTCTCCGGTCGCCCTGGCCGTACTGCTGCTCTACTCCTACAGCAAGCGTCTGACGCGCTGGTCGCATCTGGTGCTGGGATTCGCGCTGGGCATCGCGCCTTCCGCGGCATGGATCGCGGTGCGGGGTTCGCTCGATCCGCGCATCCTTTTACTCACCGCTGCCGTGACTTTCTGGGTCGGGGGCTTCGATGTCCTCTACGCCTGCCAGGATTTCGATTTCGACCGCCAAAGCGGACTGCACTCCATTCCCCGATACGTCGGCATCCCGGCCGCGCTGTGGATCGCGCGCGGCTTTCACCTGGTGATGGTGGCTTTGCTGGTCGCCCTGCTCATTGTGTTTGGGATGGGGAAACTGGCAGCCTGGGGCGTTCTGGCGGTGATCTTGCTCCTGTTCTACGAACATTCTTTGGTCCGGCCCAACGACCTGTCGAAACTCAATGCCGCATTCTTCACGATGAATGGGGTAATTTCGGTACTGTTCTTCGTGTTCGTCGCCGCAGACCTGCTCTTCAGGAAGTAACTGCGAATGTGTGGGAACAGCCGCTCTCGGCTGTCCGTCGAGCGCAGCTCGACGGAGCTAATACCCCATCCCGGCATCCCATGACATAATCCCTGACGCGGAGGAATCATGTTTCGGATGATCTGCACTCTATTCTTGCTCGCTGCTCTAGCCCTGGCGCAATCCCCAGCCCAACCATCGGCTCCCTCGAAGGCTCCTGTTCCCGGCAGCCCCGCCGACCTGGTGCTGCGGGGCGACAAACTGAGCCGCGAAGGCAAACTCGATGATGCTCAGGCCCTCTACCGGCAGGCGCTCGACAAGTCGCCCAATCTGTACGAAGCGCATCTCGCGATGGGGATCGCGCTCGACCTCCAGGGCAACTACGCGGAGGCGCGGGTGCACTTCGCCAAGGCCATCGAGGTTGCGCCTGCAGACTCCAAGACGCAGGCGCTGCGCGCCATGGCCGTGTCCTACGCCTTTGAAAGCAATGCCGATAAGGCTGCGGAGCCCGAGACGCAGGTTTTCAACACGCGCCTGGCGAACAGTGACTGGGTTGGCGCCGCCGAGACCTGCAACGAACTTGCCCGCATCTATCTCGAGTCCGGTGATCCCGATCATGCCTACAAGTGGTACAAGATGGGATACGAGACGATAGCGCACAAGCCAGCCTTGACCGACGCCGATAAGAATCTGTGGCTGTTCCGCTGGGAAAGTGCGCAGGCCCGCATTGCCGCCCGCCGCGGCCAAGCCAATGAAGCGCAGCCACATGTCGTGGCCGCCAAAGCGGCCCTCGACAAGGCCAACAATCCCGACCAGGCGCGCTTCTATCCATATCTCACCGGCTATGTCGCGTTTTACGCGGCAGACTACAAGACCGCAATCGCTGAATTGCAAAAGGCTGACCAGCACGACCCGCTGATCCTGGCCTTGCTCGGCGAGGCGTGTGAGAAGTCCGGCGACGCCGCCCAAGCCAAGGCTTACTACCAGAAAGTTCTCGAGTCGAACGCCCACAACCCCACCAACGCGTTCGCACGGCCGCTGGCCAAGAAGAAGCTGGCGGGGGGAGCCTAGCTGAGCGCCAATCTGTCTGGCAGGCGCAGGGGGGAACCGCACGGGTGGGGCATCAAGTAGTAGAACTCCCGTTTTAGCTTGCTCCTGCGATATCATCAAAAGGATGCCGGTTACACGCTTAAGCCACGCCTTCCAGACGGACGACCCACGCCTGGCGCCGATTCATGAGAAAGTCCTTGCCGGCAAGCGCCTTGATGGCGATGACGCCCTCGCTCTCTACCGCACGGGCGACATTCTCGCCGTGGGCTGGATGGCTAATGCCGTCCGCGAGCGCATGCACGGCGACAAGACCTACTTCAACGTCAATCGCCATATCAATCCGACGAATGTGTGCGTGGCCGCCTGTCGTCTGTGCGCGTTTGGACGAAAGAAGGACACGCCCGGCGCTTATACCATGGCGCTCGAAGAGGCCTTCGAAACCGCGGCTTCTGGATACTCCGAGGCAGTCACGGAATTTCACATCGTGGGCGGACTCCATCCCGACCTTCCGTTTCAATATTTCCTGGATTTGTGCTCCGGCCTGAAGCAGCGCTTTCCTCAGGTGCACCTTAAAGCCTTCACGATGGTGGAGGTTGCCTATCTATCGAAGCGGGCCAAACTCTCGATCCGCGAGACGCTCGAGCAACTGAAAGCTTCGGGAGTGGACTCACTGCCAGGCGGTGGCGCCGAGATTTTCGCCGACCGCGTGCGCCACATCATCTGCGACCACAAAATTGACGGCAACGAGTGGCTCGAAACCGCCAAACTCGCTCACCAGATCGGATTGAAATCAAACGCCACGATGCTCTACGGACACGTCGAAAACGACGAAGACCGCGTGGACCATCTGCTGAAGCTGCGCGCGCTGCAGGACGAAACCGGCGGTTTCCAGACGTTCATTCCGCTGGCTTTCCATCCTGACAACACAGCGCTGCAGCATTTGCCGAAAACCACGGGCATGCTCGACATCAAGCAGATCGCCGTAAGCCGTCTCGTGCTCGACAATTTCCCGCACATTAAATCGTACTGGCAAATGATGACTGCGAAGATCGCGCAGATTTCGTTACGCTTCGGTGCCGACGACATGGACGGGACGGTGATTGAAGAAAAGATTTACCACGACGCCGGCGCCACAACCCCGCAAGGCATGCGCCGAGAAGAACTGGAGCGCCTGATCCGCGCCGCCGGACGCGAGCCCATCGAGCGCGACACGCTTTATCGGCCGGTCACACGAACGGAGACATCGGTCACCGTTGCGGTGTGACCGTTGGGTCTTAGTTCGAGGTGTGGGTTCGGCGGTTTCTTTTTCCTTGCGCTCCGGTTCGATTTCCCGAAGTGTTTCTTCCTACGGAACTCGTCATTGCGTGCCTCAACAGCAGGTTGGCTCTGGTCTGATAGCCCTTGCCATACCCCTTCAGCCACGCCAGAACATCGGCATCCAATCGCATGGTTACCACTGTTTTCGGCGGACGATAGAACGTACCGATCTCGGCCTTGCTCCAGTCCAGCACTATGGGGATGTCCGAAAAATCAATGTCCTCGTCCTTCATGGCCGCGAGGGCGGCGATATCTTTTCTTTGCTCTTTGGTGAGCTTCCTCATAGGCTCTCCTTTCATGCGCCTCGGCGGCTCGGGCAGAGATAATCCGGGTTACTTCCTCGCCTTCCACTTCCGCCCACCTGTGGACCACCACAAGCATTGCTCCCGGACCGACGACTCCGAGAGTGGTCCAGCGCTCTTCCTCGTTGGAGGATTCATAAGGCTGGGTTACCGCATAAGGATCATCAAAGGCCAGGGCCGCGGTCTCGAAACGAATCCCGTGTTTGCGTAGATTCTGCGATTTTTTTCGTCATTCCATTCGAAGCCCATTGCCGTTTTCCGGCTCCGCCATACTTCTGAGCGTAGAGGACACCAGCATTTAATGTCAATACAATAGTATGTACAATGCTACGCTTTTCTTATGGCCAGCAGCGTTTTAATCAGGCGTTTTTCCTTCAGTTAATTTGTGCAGTTCCTCCGGTGAGGCGTTCAGCAAATTCCGCAGCACCGCAACCTCTGCAGCAATTCCCGTGTGCAGCGACGGATCTACGTCGGGGGCGAAAAACGGAGAGTGATTCGACGGCAGCATGGTTCCCGCAGCCTTGGCCTCCGCGAATTTTCCAGGATCGGCTCCACCAAGACTGAAATAGAAACCGGGAATGCCTTGCTCGACGTAGTAGGAAAAGTCTTCTGAAGTCGGGATCGCTTCGGCGGTGACAACGTTGTCCTTGCCCAGAGCCGCCTCGAGCGGCACCCTGAGTCGCCGTGCCAGCGCCGGATCGTTGTACACCGAGTCGTCACCTTGATAGCGATCGATCGAGGGTTCGCGAGGGGTGCCAGCTGCGGCGGCTTCTCCTTTGGTGATGCGCGCGATGGCCGCGAGGATCTGCGCGCGCACGTCTTGCTTGTACGTCCGCACGGTCAGCCCCATTTCCGCCTGATCGGGGATGATGTTGTTCTTCGTCCCCGCCAGGATGTAGCCGACACTGACCACCGCCATTTCACCGGGCTTGACTTCCCGCGAAACGATGGTTTGCAGCGCGAGAATGGTTCGGGCGGCGATCACGATGGGATCGACCGTTGTGTTTGGCAATGCGCCATGCCCACCCTTGCCGTAGATCGTAATGCGGATCGAGTCTGAATTCGTGTTATAAACGCCGGGCGTAATCCCCACCACTCCTGCCGGGAATATGTTCCCGACGTGCAAGGCCACCGCCACCTCCGGTTTCGGGAAGCGGCTGAACAAGCCATCGTTGATCATGACCTTGGCTCCCCCGAACCCTTCCTCGGCGGGCTGGCCGACCAGCATGAGCGTCCCATGCCAAGTATTCTTGGTCCGCGCCAGGACCTCGGCGGTGCCCAGAAACGCCGCCATGTGCAGATCGTGCCCACAGGCGTGCATCACCGGAACGTCGCGTCCGGCATCGTCTTTAACGCGGACCTTGCTGGCGTAGGGCAGCCCAGTTTTCTCTTCCACCGGCAGCGCATCGAGTTCTGTGCGCAGCATGATCGTCGGCCCGGGTCCGTTCTTGAGGATCGCCACCACTCCGGTACCGCCCACATGTTCCGTCACGTCATAGCCGGCGCTGCGTAAGCGCGCCGCCAGCTTCGCCGCGGTTTGCGCTTCATGGTTCGAAAGCTCGGGGTTCTGGTGCAGATCAAGGTAAAAAGCGTGCGCGCCGGGATAGACGCTCTCAACTTCTTGGGAAGACGGAGCCTGCGCCCAGGCGAAGGCCGTAAATAAAGCCAATATTGGCAATTTTGACCAGGTCATGGACCCGGATCATACCGTGCCCCTTCCGGAGCCTGCAAACTCGGTGTGGGGACAGCCGCCCTCGGCTGTCCGTCGAGCGCAGCTCGATAACTTTGTCGGTGACCCACTTTGCATTCCGTTCAATTCTCCCTTTGCCCTTTTTCTGCCGGGTGTACAATCGGCTTAGAAAGCACTTGGTTGCGCACTTCGTTAGCAAGGCCGAGGCGCTATGAACGTTCACGTCAGCTATCGTCTTCATAAAATTCCCGCCGTAGAAAAAGACATCCAACATCAGATCGAAAAACTGCGAAAACGATTGCAGGTTTTTCGTCCCGACCTCATTCACCTGAAGGGCGTGGTGGAGGAAATCTCTCCCCGCGAAGGCACCAGCGTATCGCTGAACCTGCGCTTGCCTTCGGGCCAGATGGCAGTGCAGGCTTCGGCTGCGACCGCCGCCGCTGCGGTGAAGGGTGCGTTTGAGGACTTGCTGCAGCAAGTCAACAAGCACAAGGAGATCCTGCGCTCATCGCACAAGTGGCAGCGCGGCAGACGCGGCGACAGTGTCCGGCCTGGCACCACGGTACGCGAAGTCCCGTTCGAGCAGACGCTGGCCGCCGTGTTTCCCGCTACCATTTCCGCGGACGACGTTCGTTCGTACGTGAACGTCAATCTGGCGCGTCTGGAGCGCTTCGTCGAGCGCGAAATCTACTTCCGCGAAGCCCAGGAGTCGATCGCTCGGGACAGCCTTTCCACCGAAGAAGTGATTGACGAAACCATCGCCGCCGCCCTGGGGGACAGCCAGGAGAAGCCGGAGCGCCTGGCGCTCGAACCCTGGCTCTATCGGTTGGCCCTTCGCGCTTTGGACGACCTGTCTCGCACCGACGAAAGCAATGGTCACGCCAGGCCCTTGGAAGACTCTGCGCGCCCGCGTAACGTCAAGGCTAGCGATGAAGCGGAACTGCAATTTCACCAGCCCGATGAATCCATCACCGGAGCGACCGTCATTCCCGACGCGCGCGTAGCTACGCCCGAGCAGATCCTGGCCTCCGACGAACTCTTGCGTCTGATCGCGTCCG
Source organism: Candidatus Sulfotelmatobacter sp. (assembly GCA_049792875.1). GTDB lineage: Bacteria > Acidobacteriota > Terriglobia > Terriglobales > Acidobacteriaceae > Sulfotelmatobacter. Next base: position 20,849 of record JBARBI010000102.1, on the reverse strand, counting down.
CGCTCCGCGATTTGGGGTCAGGCCCGCGGGAAGCCTTTATTTTGCATGCCGTCGAAGGTTTTACTGTCGATGAGATCGTGGCGATTACCGGCCTCCCGGCCGACCGGGTACTCGCCTTCGTTTCCGCTGCGCGCGACCACTTACGCAAGGCGCCTGGGCTGGCCAGGGAGTTTCAAGGCCGGTTCGCTCCGACCGGCGTCGCTTAGATCCAATTCCAACTTCGGGAGAAGTGATCCATGAGTATTACCCGAGAACAAATCCGAGAGTTAGCTGAATTTCAGGACGAAAAATCTTGCGCCCTCACTTTTTATTTCCAGCCCTCCGCGCCACGCAACAAGGCGCATAAAGAAGACACGATTCTGGTCAAGGACCTGGCGCGCGAAGCCTTGCGCGGCCTGGACCACAAAGGCAGGAAGGACTACGCCCGCGGCGACATAGAGCGCATCGTGCGCCTTTCTGGTGAATTACGCAGCAATGGAACCCACGGCAAAGCTGTGTTTGCCTGCGCCGCCCAAAACATCTGGCGCGAGTATGATTTGCCCGCCAGCCTTCCGGGCACGCAGCTTTTTGTGGACCGTCATTTCCATCTCAAGCCGATCGCCTACCTGCTGGGCGCGTTCCCGTTGCTTGGCGTGGTGCTCGTGGACCGGCACCGCGCGCGCATCTTCGATCTTCGCCTCGGGGAGTTGACCGAGCGCGAGGACCTATTCCATCCCGTGCCGCGCAGAGGCCGCAGCGACGGTTTTGCCGGCTATGACGGGGGCCACGCCCAGCGCCGAGTGGAAGACGAGACTCGCCAGCATTTCAAGAACGTTGCGGAGGCTCTCAAGGTCTTGCTGGATAAAGGCGTGTTCGAAAAATGGATTCTAGCGTGCCAGGATACGCACCTCTCGCTGCTGGAGCCGCAGCTGCATTCCTATGCGCGTCAGGCACTCATCGGCCGATTCCATGCGGATGTGGCTCACACCACTCGAGCCGAGATTCGCAGCCACGCCCAGCAGATTGTGGAGCAGTGGCAAAGCGACCGCCGCCGCGACCTTGTTGGCCAGGTGCTGGGCCAGGCGCGCAGCAACGGACGAGGTGTGACCGGGCTGCGCCGCGTGTTGCGCTCGCTGGAATTGGGCGAAGTGCAGACTCTGCTGCTCGGTGAAACCCTGCAGGCGCATGCCGTCGAATGTTCCGGATGCGGCCACATCGACGCCCACTTGGTCGGTTCCTGTCCGGTTTGCGGCCGGGCCACGCAGGAGATTGTCGACGTCGGTGAGGCTATTCTGCCATGGGTGATTCGCCGCAACATCGAAACCTTTTACGTGAAGGATGATCCCGAGTTCGATAAGGTGGGCAATATCGCCGCGCTGCTCCGTTTCCGTTCGGAAAGAGTGCAGCCTATCTCCACCACTGTCGCGGATGATCTAGGCAGAGCAGGAGCCGCCTATCCCGGTCGTTTGCGGAGGTTCGCCAGTCGCTGACGCCGTCGGCACGAATTGCGCCGGTTGAGACGAATTGAATTGAATTGAGATTCGTATCCAGGGCATCGCTTCAGCGATGCCGTACGTGCAAGCAGAATAAACGTCGGCTTCAGCCGCTGCTGGGCAAACCCACTGGCTGAGGCCGATATCGTCTGACGCCCTTGAGCGGCTTCGCTGTAAGCTGAAGAGAGAGGCTCTCGTACAATCCTTTCTCCTCAAAACCAGTCGGCCATCACAGAAATTGAAGCCTCGGGGGAATGACACTATAATTGCGACCCACAGATGGCACTCTCCTCGGGAACGCTGCTGGGGCCTTACGAAATACAATCACCGCTGGGCGCCGGCGGAATGGGCGAAGTGTATCGTGCCCGCGACACCCGGCTCGACCGCATCGTAGCGGTCAAAATCCTGCCTTCGCATCTCTCTTCCAACCCTGAGGCGAAGCAGCGCTTTGACCGTGAGGCCCGCTCCATCTCCAGCCTGAGCCATCCCAATGTTTGTCAGCTTTACGACGTCGGTCTACAGGACGGCACCAGCTTCCTGGTGATGGAGTATCTGGAGGGCGAGACTCTGGCCGACCGCCTGCGCAAAGGCCCGCTGCCTCTCGAACAGGTCCTGAGATACGGAATCGAAATCTGTGAAGGGCTGGAAAAAGCGCACAAGAGCGGCGTGATCCATCGCGATTTGAAGCCCGGCAACATCATGCTGACGAAGAGCGGAGCCAAGCTGATGGATTTTGGCCTGGCCAAGCCGGTTCTGCCCGCGAGTCCGGTGAGTTCCGGATTGACGCAGACGATCGCCACGCCCCAACATCCGTTGACCACCGAAGGCATGGTGGTAGGGACGTTTCAGTACATGGCTCCCGAACAGGTGGAAGGTAGAGAAGCCGACGCCCGCAGTGACATTTTTGCGCTCGGCGCTGTGCTCTACGAAATGGTGACGGGCAAGCGCGCGTTCGAGGGCAAGACGACGGCTTCGACGATTGCGGCGATCCTTGCCGCCGACCCGCCGCCGATCTCCACTGTTCAGCCGTTATCCCCGTCTGCTCTAGAAACCACGGTGAAAAGCTGCCTGGCGAAAGACCCCGACGAGCGCCTGCAAACCGTGCACGACGTCAAACTCCAGCTCAAGTGGATTCAGGAGAGCGGATCTTCATCCCGCATGCCTGCCGTCGCGGTGTCGCGCAAGCGCGTTGATCGCCCGGGATGGCTGGTCGCCGGAATGTTGCTGCTCTTGCTCGCTGGCTCCGTCGCGTGGTGGCTGCGTGCTCGCGAGACGCCGTCGGCGATGTACTTCAACAGTTCGGTGCCGTTCCCCACGAATTATGTTGCGTTGTCGCCGGACGGGAAGCGGCTGGCGCTAGTCGCCTATTCGGATCAAGCCAACAAGAATGTAATCTGGCTGCAACAGATCGGAGGCCGGGGTGCAACCGTGCTCCCTGGAACCGAAGGCGCGGCCTATCCCTTCTGGGCGCCCGATGGACGCTCCATTGGCTTTTTTGCTGACGGCAAGCTCAAGACCATCGACGTCGCCTCCGGCCGATCAGCACAATCCTTGGCCGACGCTCCTTTTGGCCGGGGAGGCACTTGGAGCAAGGACGAAATAATTCTTTACACGCCGGACGCGTGGAGCGGCTTGTACCGCATCTCGTCTTCCGGCGGAGCACCCGTGCAGGTGACCAAGCAGGACGTCGCGGAGTACCAGGTGAGCAATCGCTGGCCAGTCTTCCTGCCCGACGGGCGGCACTTCCTCTATCTGGCCTGCAACTTCTCAGGGCGGCTCGACAAAAACTGGATTTTCATGGGATCGCTCGACTCCCCCGAGCGGCGCCCGATCGTCAACGCCAGCACAAATGCCGTCTACGTCGATCCCGGCTACCTGCTCTACTGGCGCGACGATGCTCTGGTCGCCCAGCGTCTTGACCCTCGAAGCTTCGCGCTCACCGGCGAGCCGCGCATTGTCAGCGATGCGGTGCAATACTTTCCGCAGACCAACTTCGCGGTCTTCGATGCTGCCGGTACGACACTGGTCGCCCAAACTCGCGCAGGTAAGGGAGCAAACAAGTCGCAGCTGACCTGGTTTGACCGTCATGGCAAACAGCTAGGCTTGGTTGGTCCCCCGGAATTGGTTTCCAATCCGAAAATCTCGCCTGATGGAAAACGCGTCGCCGTGGACCAGATCGACACCGACGGCCGTCACGTCAACATCTGGATTCATGACCTGAACAGCGACGCCGCCCGGCGCCTGGGGTTCGGCCCGTGGCTGGAACAGGTCACGGTTTGGAGTCCCGACGGCAAGCAGGTGGTCTATACCGCGAACGAAAAGCTCTTCTTCAGCCTCTACACGAAGAACGCAGATGGATCTGGCTCGGCGGAGAACCTGGTGGACATGGGCACGCCGCAGCAAGGAGCGTGGGACTGGTCTCGGGATGGCAGGTACGTGCTGGCTCGGAAAGACCACGAGTTGTGGTATATCACCCTGCCGGACCGACAAATGCGGCCTTTGCTGCAATCCAAGTTGCTGGTTCGCAACGCGCAATTTTCGCCCGATGGAAAATTCGTGGCTTACGCTTCCAGCGAAACCGGCAATTGGGAAGTCTACGTTTCTCCTTTTCCCGGCTTCGGCAGTAAATGGCAGGTTTCGCGCGGCGGCGGCGAAGAGCCTCGCTGGCGCGGCGATGGTAAAGAGTTGTTCTATCTCGGCCCCGACAGCAGGTTGATAGCCGTGGATGTGAAAAACAGTACCGGGTTCGAAGTCGGGACGCCCGTTGCTTTATTTCTGACCCACCTCCGGCAACCGCTCTCCGCCATGGATTTCTTTTCCTATGACGTGACTGCGGACGGGCAGAAGTTTCTGGTCAACACCAAGGTAGACACATCGAGTTCCGCCCCGGTGTCGGTCATCCTCAACTGGTCCTCCGAGATAGAGAAGTAATGGGGAATGTCTCCGCTCGCGAATGCCATGTGGGGATAGCCGCCCTCGGCTGTCCGTCGAGCGCAGCTCGACCGTGGACAACTGCGACTGCATGTCCGGTAGTGGGTCAGTTTTCAACGGACCCACTACCACATGTCCCTCTCGCGTGAACCATCACTCCAGCCCATGGTATGCTTCCCGCTTCAGCGGCAAGGCTAACCGATGTGATCTGGAGGACCAGTGACATTCTCGCGCCGTGATTTCGTGAAGACCTCCGTACTCGGAGCCGTTGCCGCCGGAGCGCACTCAGCGATTCCCGAAGCGCTCGCCCAGACCGGCCAGCAGGGCCACGCCTCTCAGACCGATTCTCTTAAGCGCCCGATCATCCTCTGCGCCATGAATGGCTATGCCTATGCGGAGGCGGCGTACGCCTTCCTCAAAGCTGGCGGAGATACGCTCGAGGCTGGCGTCCGGGTGGTGAAGGGTCCAGAAGACGATCCCAACGACGATTCGGTCGGGCTGGGCGGCTTGCCCAACGAAGAAGGCGTCGTCGAACTTGATGCCTGCTGCATGCACGGTCCCACGCGCCGCGCGGGCTCGGTCGGCGGCGTCCGCAATATCAAAAATGTCTCGATGGCAGCGAAGGCAGTCATGGAGCACACCGGCCACGTCATGCTCGTCGGCGAAGGCGCGGAGCGATTCGCTGTGGCCATGGGCTTGCCACGGGAGAACCTGCTGACCGACCGCTCCCGCAAAATCTGGCTCCTGTGGAAGGAATTCAATTCTGATCGCGACTGGTGGGGACCGGGAATCGCCGATCCGCACTGGCATCCGCCTGCGCCCGAATCCAAACCGCAAGCCGGTCTCTGGCAGCAGCGCATTCAACAATTGCAACAGCGTGCCGCTGCTATCGGCATCGAACCCGAGTTCCAACTCGCGGCCGTGCGCCGGGTGCTCTTTCCGCCCACGGGTACGATCCATTGTTCGGTCTTGAATGAGAAAGGAGAAATGTCGGGCATCACCACCACTAGCGGCTTGGCGTTCAAACTCCCCGGTCGCTGCGGCGATTCGCCCATCATCGGTGCGGGCTGCTTCACCGACCAGGACGTAGGCTCTGCCGGCGCCACAGGCGCCGGGGAAGAGAATATCAAGGTCGCTGGCGCGCACACCATCGTCGAGAACATGCGCCACGGCATGTCTCCCCAGGAAGCCGGCATGGACGCGCTCAAACGCATTGTGCGTAATTACAACGGCGACATGACCAAGCTCCGCTATATGGATATGACCTATTACATCCTGCGCAAAGACGGCGCGTACGCATCCGTGTGCTTGTGGGAAGGATATTCCGCCGGCCATCCGCATAAGTTTGCCGTCCACGACGGCACCCTGCGCGCAGAAGTTGCTACTCCGCTGCTCAAGGGATACTCCCAGGATTGGCCGCCCTTCCCGCCGATTCCGGAGGATTTGAAGAAGGATTCGGTATATCTGAAGTAGCGATGCGGAACTCGCATTTTCCTATGCAGGCTTGATGGTGAGCGTGCTCACTGAGTCTGCCGGCAGTTCGACCGCAAACGATTTGTCGCGCGCCTGCACCTGTACCATTTGGGCGCGTGACAGGGCGTTGCGCACCAGCAGCACCACGGTGTAGTCGGGATTTACGAACGCGAGCGCGTCGTCGCAGGTCCCCGTAACTTCCACACTCTTCGCCCCGACATCGACAAAATGGGTCAGGTGCTTCAGCAGGTAATAATCGGGGTTGTAGCGAAACGTCTTGGACGCGGAATCCACGGTTACCAGTGAATTCTGCGGCCATCCCCACGTGCTCATGCCACCCGTCACGGTTGAGATGTTCCAGTACATGTAGGCGCACGCGCCGCCACGAAAATAGTGCTTCATCAATTGCCAGCAGTAACAGGTGTAGCTCCAGCTGTTCTCGCCGTTGCCGCACTCCTGCTCCGACTGATAGAACATCAGCGCCGGAAACTCCCGCTGAACGGCGGGCAGCGCATTCTTGCCAGCCCACTGGACGCCCACGCCCTGTATGAAGCGGGCCGCCTCTTGATCGGACATCACTGTTTCCAGCAGCTTCGGATTGCCCCGCTCCAGCGTCCCAAAGAAAACCGCAACATCGCGTTTCCGCATCTCCGGCCCCAGGTGATGAAGGAATCGGGCCAGTCCCTCGGGAGTCCAGGTGCAACTCGGGAAGTTTTGCGCTGAATTGAACTCGTTCTGCGGCATCACCATGCCCACGCGGATGTCTTCCGCGCGATAAGCATCGATGAAGCGGCCGAAGTATCTTGCGTACGCGTCGAAGTAGCGAGGCTCCTGGATGAACATGTCCTCGCCCTCGCGGCCGATTTGATCGGGGCGGATACCATTCTCCTTCATTCCAAAACGCCCCTTCTCTTCCGCATAGAAGTGGTTCCGCTTCATCCAGGTTGGCGGCGTCCAGGGTGAAGCCCAGATCCGCAATTTTGGTTGATGGCGAAGCGCTGCGTGAATGAACGGGATCAGTGTTTGTCGATCATGCTCAATGCTGAAGTGCTGCAAATCGAAGTCGCCGTCGGTCTCATCGTAGCTATAGGCCTCCGTCGCAAAGTCGTTTGCCCCAATCGGCATCCGGCAGTACGTGAAACGTGCTCCGTCACTGGGGTGAAACAGTTCCTGCAATACGCTTTCGCGGTCTTGCTCGTCGAGTGCCCTAAGCGAGGTCCATCCAAGCTCGTTGAAGCAGGCTCCGAAGCCCTCCATGACTGGTGCCGTACGCCTTTCTCCTGGGCTCCGCGGAGCGTCGACATTCAGATTGAGCATGTCCCAGCGGAACGTCGGCTTGAAGAGTTCACCCTTCTGCCACGCTCTCGCTTCCGTCGTCGTGACGAACGCAATTCGATCATCCTGCATCGGCTGAGGAGGGGGTAGTTGTGCGACCGCGGCCCCGCCGCGGACAAGTCCGGAGAGCGCCACGCCAGCCGCTACTTTGGCGGACCCCGACATCATCTCCCGCCGGCTCCAAAGTGTTTTCTTCACGCGATTCTCCACTCTGCTAGAACCTGACCTTCACATCTGGCCCCTTTTCCAGGTGAATGCTCTCCACGAAACGTACTTTGCCGGTGCGGAGCGTCAGGATGACGGACGACGTCCGTGTGCCTTCACCGAAGAAGCGCACGCCTTTAAGCAGAGCGCCGTCGGTGACACCGGTTGCGGCGAAAATTAGTTGCTTGCCCGGAGCCAGGTCTTCCGATTCATAGATGCGGTTCTTGTCCTTGATGCCCATGCGCGCCAGGCGCTCTTCCTGATCGGGGTTTACGACCAGACGTCCCAGCATGTATCCGTTGAGGCAACGGATAGCCGCAGCCGTGATCACGCCTTCGGGGGCACCGCCGGAACCCATGACCGCATGCACGCCCGTGCCGATGACCGCCGCAGCGATTCCGGCAGAGAGATCGCCGTCGCCGATCAGGCGGATCCGTGCTCCGGCGGCGCGAATGTCCGCAATCAGTTGTTCGTGACGCGGGCGGTCAAGCACAATCACGACCAGGTCTTCGACGTCGCGTTCCAGTCGCTTGGCGATGTTTTTCAGATTGTCCGCGACGGGCGCATCCAGTTCGACCGCATCTTTGCATGATGGGCCGACAACAATCTTTTCCATATAGCAGTCCGGAGCATTGAGCAGTCCTCCCCGCTCGGAGGCGGCCAGCACGGTAATCGCTCCCGGCGCGCCGGTGGCACACAAGTTCGTGCCCTCAAGCGGATCGACCGCAATGTCCACTTCAGGAACGTCGGTGCCGTCGGGAAACTCGGCGCCAACCTTCTCGCCGATGTAGAGCATGGGTGCCTCGTCGCGTTCGCCCTCGCCGATCACGATGGTTCCGCGCATCGGGATCGTGTCCATGGTTCTCCGCATGGCCTCCGTTGCCACCTGGTCGCTGAGTTTGCGCTCCCCTTGTCCCATGGTGCGGGCCGATGCGATTGCGGCCACTTCTACCACGCGCAGGAATCGCGACGCCAGGTCGCTCTCAATGTTTTCTCCGAAACTGCGGGCCTTGCCTTCCGGACGCGTCTGCGTACCCATCGAGTGTCTCCCTTGCGCGCTCTAAAAAGCACTGCGCTCCGGGTTGGACTATAACCCAATCGCGGCGAGGAGGGAAAGATGCGATGGGCAGTAACGATTTTGTTCATCACTTCGTGAATGCACGCCAGCACGTTCGTCGTGGTATCCTCCTATCCCTGATCCGGAAATCAGCTCATGCCCGACGCCCGTCCCCTGACGATCCTGTGCCTCACCACCTACGAGAAGGGACAGGAGTTCATGCGCGAATGCAAGCGCCGGGGCTGCTCCGTGATTCTTGTGACCGCGGAAAAATTACGGGATGCCGACTGGCCCCGCGAAAGCCTCGACGATACCTTCTACCTTCCGGCCGAGATTGCCATCGCCGACATCGTGGGGGCGGTGACGCATCTGGCACGTTCGCACAAACTCGATCGCATCGTTGCGCTCGACGAGTACGACATGGAAACGGCCGCTACGCTGCGTGAACATTTGCGAGTCCCGGGAATGGGGCTCACCACCATGCGCTATTTCCGCGACAAGCTGGCCATGCGTATGCGGGCGATCGACCGCAACGTCCGAGTGCCCGATTTTGTGCCAGTCGTCAATCACGCAGACATTCGCTACTACCTCGAACACGTGCCCGGTCCGTGGGTGCTCAAGCCTCGGCAGGAGGCGTCGGCCATCGGGATCAAGAAAATCCACGCCGCGGAAGAGGTGTGGCCGCTGCTCGATCAACTGGGCGACAAGCAGTCTTCCTTTTTGCTGGAAAGGTTTCTTCCTGGCGACGTCTACCATGTGGACTCGGTGGTGTCAGAAAACGAAGTCGTCTTTGCCAACGCCAGCAAATACGGCAAGCCTCCCATGAACGTTGCTCAAGGCGGCGGAATCTTCACCACGTTTACGGTGCTCCGGGGCGGTGAGGATGACTCCGCCCTGCGAGCCATCAACCGCGACCTCATTGCTGCGCTGGGACTGGTGCGTGGCGTCGCGCACGCCGAATTCATCCACGCGCATGCTGACGGGCATTTCTATTTTCTCGAATGTGCCGCGCGCGTGGGTGGAGCCTACATCAACGAGATGGTCGAGGCCGCGACTGGAATCAATCTCTGGCGGGAGTGGGCCCGCGTCGAGGTCGCCGGCGGCGACGGCAGTTATCAACTGCCACCGGTGCGGGAAGAATACGCCGGCGTGATTCTCTCCCTCGCGCGCCAGGAGGACCCGGATGTTTCCTCCTACAACGATCCAGAAGTGCACCTCCGGATCAAGAGACATCATCACGCTGGACTGGTGCTGCGATCGCCGGACCCAAAGAGAATTCCAGCTCTGCTTGAAGGTTACGCCCGCCGCTTCGCAGAAGAATTCCTGGCGGTCGAGCCACCCCGCGACAAGCCGACGGCCTAATATTGCCACTGACTTTTTGGTCAGGATGTGGGGACAGCTGCCCTCGGCTGTCCCGCCGGGCGTAGCCCGGCGAGGAGAGTGCGCCCCACATCCTGAAATATGCACGTCCGCGACCGTCTGCCAGCCCTGCGGATCCCAGTCAGATAGCATTGCTGCTGCAAGAGCAATCCAGCCCAGGGCCGCGGTCACGGCCGGGTAGATACGCATCGTTACCGCTGCGGTGCACCCCGCCGCTGGAGCGCCGAAGTCACGAGAGTGACCACGATCAGCGCCACGCCGGCGCCCAATTCAAGCCGCTGCGGACTTCGCAGCGCGTTCCAGACAGCATCGGGAGGCCACAAGATTGTGGCGTCACGCAAAGCATCCAGGCTGGCGAGTACGCCAGAAAGGAATCCCACCGCCGTCGCCACTCGCCGCTTTTTGCCTGGAGTCATCAAGTTGAACAAGTGTGGGGACAGCCGCCCCGGCTGTCCGTCGAGCGCAGCTCGACTCGCAAGAACTCGCCCGGGCTATCCCCGGCAGACAGCCAAGGAAAGCTGTCCCCACAGTTCTATCTAGAACGCGTCAATCCCCGTCACACTCTGCCCAATGATCAGCGAATGCACGTCGTGCGTGCCTTCGTAGGTCTTCACCGATTCCAGGTTCATCATGTGACGCATGATGGGGTAGTCGTCGGCCACCCCGTTTGCTCCCAGAATATCGCGCGACAGGCGGGCGCACTCCAGAGCCATCCACACGTTGTTGCGCTTCGCCATCGAAATGTGTTGCGGCTGGATCTTGCCCGCGTCCTTCAGTCGGCCGACCTGCAGCACCAGCAACTGCGCCTTGGTGATCTCGCTGATCATCCAGGTGAGTTTGTCCTGCACGAGCTGGTGCGAGGCGATGGGCTGATCGCGCCATTGCTTGCGCAGCAGCGAGTATTGCAACGCGCAGTCGTAGCACGACATCGCCGCCCCCAGCGCTCCCCACGCAATGCCGTAGCGGGCCTGGTTCAGGCACATCAGGGGAGATTTCAGTCCGCCGGTTTTCGCCAGCAGATTCGATTCCGGTACGTGCACATCCTGCAGCGAGAGCCCGGAGGTGACCGAGGCGCGCAGCGACCACTTTCCGTGAATGTCGTCGGCCTTGAAGCCGGGCCGGTCGGTTTCGACCAGAAATCCGCGGATACGGTCGTTCTCGTCTTCGACCTTGGCCCAGATAATGGCAACATCGGCAATGGTGCCGGAGGTGATCCACATCTTCTCGCCGTTGATCACATATTCGTTGCCGACTTTCTTGGCGCGGGTGCGCATGCCGCCGGGGTTGGAGCCGAAGTCGGGCTCGGTCAAACCGAAGCAGCCAAGCTTCTCGCCCTTCTGCATGGGAGGAAGCCACGTCTGCTTCTGCTCTTCGCTGCCGAATTCGTAAATTGGATACATGCACAGTCCCGACTGCACGCTGACAAAGCTGCGCACGCCCGAGTCTCCGCGCTCCAGTTCCTGCGTCATCAACCCGTACTCCACGTTCCCCATTCCGGCGCAGCCGTAGCCCTTCAGCGATGCCCCGAAAAAGCCCAGGTCGGCCATGGGCTTGACCAGTTCGCGCGGGAAACGTCCAGCGCGGTTGCACTCCTCGATGATGGGAATCAGGTTGTCTTCAATGAACTGGCGCGTGGTGTCGCGGACCAGTCGCTCGTCGTCGGTCAGCAGGGAATCGTACTGGATGAAATCGACGCCGCGAAATTTGATGGCAGGCATGATGATCTCCTGATGTGAGTTCGCAGGACCGGGCGCTCACCGGTGGGCAAACACATGACGGTAGCAGGGCCAAGGGACAGCGGTCAACGGGAGGTGAACGCGGGAGGCGAACGACGGAACAGGCTTTGCCGTTGCGCTATCGGATGTGTCCACAGGTCGGGGTCAGCGTCTGTGGGAGATCGCGTCTTCATCCTCTGATCGAGCCAGTCGCTAAGGCTCGGACCGGGCGAAAATGGGAGCCCACCAGCCATGCTGCCTCTGCCACTGGACACCCTCCAAATTTTTTCTCTCCGCACCTCTAAAATATTTGGTTTCATAGGGTTACCCCTCGGAGGGAAGCGGGGATTTGGGCAAAATATTGAGCCGCAAGAACTTAGAGGCAAAATATTGCGGGATCAGGAGTTAGCTGTCGGTTGATGGCGCCGGAGTCTCGAACGGGCAGTGAGCCGGTGAAAGGAAAGTGCAAACATGTTTCCAGCTTTGCTCTTTGCCAATTCCAGAGTAAAGGTCGTTCGTCACAGAAAAAGCAATTTGGACTGTGGAAAAGCGCCAGTCGCCGATCTGGGCCGCTGGTTCAACCCAGAGCTAACTACCGCGTCATGGGCGGCCGAAGGTGGAGAGAATCAGCCTAGAACACGAATTAGCACGAAGGCGTAGGCCACCGCGGCCAGAACAAAATACCAAAAGCGTCCTCCGCGTCCTTCGGGCAATTCCACCACCAGGCTGTTCATGATGACTCCTCCGGAGACAAACCCCGTGATCCTGGCCAGCCACAACTCCGGTATCGGCGCAATGATTCCAACAGACCAGCCGACCATTACGGCCAGCGCAAGCATCCATCTTCCGCGACTTTCATACAGTTCATGACCCTGCTCAGCCAGGGAATGGTCGACGAGGAGCAAGTGAAACGCCATCGCCAGAGAATAGAGAATCAAGGATTGAACACCAGTCCAAGGGCTGTCGACGAGAAGGTAGGCGATAAAACTGCTGTATAACGCGAAGGCCGTGATGCGGAGTGAAAAGGCGACGCCACCATGCTCACGCTCCCCCGTGGGCGACGACGCCACCATGTATTCCAGTCCGTAAAAAAGTACAAAGCCCAGCATCGCGAAGAGATAGACGGCTTGCTCCTGGAAAAAGGCCGCGCCAGCCGGGGCGTTGGCTGAGAACTTTGCTTGCTTTTCAGAGATTGTGGGGAGGAGGTCGACGAAGATGCTAGCGACGGATACTCCCGCAGCAATCGAGATCCACCGCCGATGATGTGATCTGGCACGCAGCCTGCCACCGAGGACGCAAACGCTGGCCAGAAGCACTGCCGCGGCTAAAGTGTATGGGTAAGGCATAGTATCGCACCGTTAAAATTAGTTGAAGCTGTCTGCCCGCATCGTTCTGCGAGGCCGTCGGAGAGGACGTCCTGTGTATTATCGCCACCTCCGATTTCGCCAATGCCGACCCCGAACGTCGGCGGCCAAATCAAAAAGCGTTCCGGCACGATCACCGCCGCACCTGCATGCGCAAGCGTCAAGGCAAACGGCAGCAAGTCCACGGAAGCGCCGGTATCGGCGTGAATCGCGGAATGTGAAAACAGAACCGCGCCATCCGCAATCTCTTTGTCGGGCAGGTAAAACATTGCCTCATTGCGACCCCATTTGCCGCTAAGCATGACTTTCTGGATGATTACCCCGGCATCGTGATCCATCGTGGTCGCCGAGGCGGCGTCGCAGAGCCTCTCCTTGCCGGGATCCTGGGCGAAGGCAAGAGAAGCTGTCAGAAGCAGAGTTGCTGCCAACGAAAGCGCATGTTCCACCCCGGCGTAGCTATGATACGCCGCCTGGCGTAACCCGCGATATTTCAACAACACCCTGCTCGAAGGCTTCGCCAAGTTATCGGGTCCCGCCAAAATAAGCTCTAATGTCATTTCGCCTAAAGAAAAGCAATCCCCTGATTCCAATCGTCACAGAAATGAGAACGAAGCACACAGTCACGAACGTCGCAGCGCCAAAATTGTGGAGGGTGACAATACCCTTGTTGGGAACGGTCAAAGCGAGAACGACTAAGAAAACCGCCGACGAAACCGCGCAAAGACAGAGAAGACTATGGAAGACAAGCATCGAGAAGCGCGACCAGGGCTGCAATCGCAACAGTCCGACTCCAGTAGCGAGCCCCCACAAGGACATGCAGACAAATAGGACGCCGAGGGCCTTCTCCTGATCCACCACCAGGCCTGTCACCCCCCAGATCAAGGCGACAGCACTCAAGCCGGTCACCACGCCGCCTGCGCGCTTTATCTGCTGGGAGGCGTTTGGTTGGTCCCGGTATCGAAAATTGAGTGCCATAAATGTGGAATTATTATCGAGGAGTCTGGGCGTGTAATTTAACGCCCAACTGACCGTGTGCATAGCGATAGCGGTCTATGCCAATGACCACGCTGCCGATCTGGTGAAGTAGGAGTCGGAAAACAGCAATCCACCCGACGACACGTCAGCTAGCAGCCTTGAACTTCGCGACGATCGCCGTGATGTCGTCGTTTTGTTCCTGAAAACTGAATCGCCGAACGCCATCCACGATTGCGGTCAACAAAGCCTGGCACGGCAGGTCCCGATGTTGCAGAAGCGACTCAATCAGGCACCGCTCGCCAAATTCCTCTCCTCGCTCGTTACTGGCTTCGGTGATGCCATCCGTGTAAAGCGCAAGCACGTCCCCGGGAGAGAGCCGCTGCTCCCGCATCGAGCAATTCCACTCTCTGAACAGCCCGAGCAGCGTGCTGGTGGACTCGAGCCGGTCCACCTTGCCGTCGCTTCTTACCAACAGACCTGATAAATGTCCGCAATTGACGTAGCGCAGTCGCCGCGTCGCCTCGTCGTACTCGGCAAACAAAAGCGAGGCATAGGCACTGTCCCCGGTGTTGTCATAGAAGAGGCGGTTCACCGACCGGAGCAACGCCTCGGGCTGATCGAAGGCCAGCGCCGACTGGCTCCGCAGGCTGGCCTGCAAATTCGCCATCAGCAGAGCTGCGGCGATCCCCTTGCCGGACACATCGCCGATGATCAACCCCAGCCGTTGCGGCCCGAGACTCAGGAAATCGAAATAATCCCCTCCCACCTGGCGCGCCTGCAGGCAGATACCCGCGTACTCTACCGTTTTCAACTCCGGCTGAATCTGCGGAAACAACCGCGCCTGCACCTGCCGCGCTATTTCCAGTTCCTGGGCGGTGCGGCGTTCGGATTCGAGTTTCTCGGCGTGCGCCTGCCGGCGCAACTCCAGGCTTTGCCTCACCTCATCGAACCCTTCCAGGCCAAACGCATTCCCGTCCGGATCCTCGAAACGTGCATAGGTGCCGCCCCACCCCGGCGTCTCCGGAGCAGTTAAGAAACGAACCCCGCGTTCGCTCCATTCCTTGTACTTGGCGTGGACGTCTTCGGTCATGAATAGGACCCAACGGTAGCCGCCAATCAGTTTGTATTCCGGCTGGTCAGGCTTTGGTTCCACCAGCGCGAGATTCGCGCTACCGTCGGGAGGCGCCACTTCGATCCAGCGTTCGCCAGTGGGAAGGCGTTGTTCTGTGATGAGTTCGAATCCCAATTGTTGCAGGTAGAACCGCTTACTCACTTCCAGATCGCGGACGAAAACGACGATGTCCTGGATTGACAGGTAGGGCTCTTCGCGGCCCGGGCGAAGCACGGTCCGGTTCGTCCACGAGAGAAAGGCGTCGCTGGCCATCGGCGTGATTATAACGGGCCCGATCGGTTTCGAAATCAAGACGATTAAACGGGTGAGCCCGAGGAAAACTACTTTGACTCCCGGTTGATGAGTGAATACGGCGATATTTCAGTTATCGAGCTAACTTGCGTGATCGTGATGACCAACTACGGCTTCACGCGGAATCTGAGGCTTGTTCTCGCGCCGACCTCCTGCACGTTGATTTTCTCGAGCCGGACGCCCTCAAGGCTGGAGCTTTCAAACGACCGGAGAACCTTTGTGACTCCATCAGTTTGCTGTTTGTTTTGCCAGTTTCCGCTTCTCCCTTCGCTCACTATCCTGATTGCGGGCTTAGCAGGAGGACGGAATGTTGGCATCGTCCATCGGATGGATACTCATAATTTCAGGGATCGCGACGGCCGCTGGCGGTCTTGCCGGGCTCTTTTTCCCTCGAACGACTCTGCAATTAGTGTTTGCGGCGAAGATTACCGACGGCGTGACGATGTTCTTCGTCCGGCACTGGGGAGCGCTGCTCTTTGTTGTCTGCGCACTGACTGTGTATGCCGGGTACGTTCCAGCTTCGCGCCTCCCGATCTTGACGGCTTCCGTCATCGAAAAGATTGCCATTGTTGCACTGATCTTTTTCGGTCCTATGAAGCGGACGGTTGCAATGACAATCTTCGGAACGCTGGATGGAGTCCTTGCCATCCTATTCATCGCATACCTTGCCGGGCTGTAGGACTTGGCAATTCTGCTACGGAGGCGACCGTAACGACAGTTGACGCTATCAGGCGTGGGTGTTGAAAATGCAGAGCATTCTGAGCTCACCGGCGCGGCTTCCAAGACTTCTTGCCGGCTACGCTCACTTGTAGCCGCGCCGCCGAGCTAAGAATGCTCTGCATTTTCCTCAAGACAACCAAAATTTGGGGGATGGAAAATGTCTAGGAAAAAAGTCGTTTACAGGGCTTCCTATTGCAAAGTTTTTTCGGGCATTTTCTGGAACTGGTCGGTAGAGAGCGTAATTGATTCCATGACAACGCCGGCTCCTGTGCCCGAGTAAACTTGGTGGAACTAACCAACCAAAAGGCTCGGGTCTGGGAGCCGGCATTGTTATGGAATCAATAACGCTCACTGAGGGGTTCTGAGTGCTATGGCGATTTTCGCCAGTTAAGCAAGGCATGCCGTCAAGCAGCCGGGTTCGATGTTTCGTCGATGGCCACCATAATTTTCCCGTCGACAACCTTCACAGGGTAGGCAGCGACTCCTATTCCGGGAACGGGGTACGTGCTTCCGGTGGTGACGTCATACTTCCAGCCGTGTCCTCTACACGTTACAATCTTGCCCTCGAGCTTCGAAATTCCGAGTGACACTCCGTGGTGAAGACAAGCGTCATCCGTCGCATAGACGGTTCCACCAACGTTGAAGAGCGCGATCTCCCTGCCTTCCACCGAAATTGATGTGTTCCTTCCGGGCGGAAGTTGCTCCAGCTTCGCGACCTCGATATAGTTCGCCATACGTCACGCAGCCTTCTCGTTGGAAGAATGGCGTTCGAGTTCCTCCGCGAGGATCGGCAGACTCAGATTGAAAGTCTGCAACCCTTGAACGACGCAGAGTTTCAGTACTTCCATGATTTCCTCCATGGTTGCGCCTGCCTTTAGCGCGTTTTGGATGTGGCGGCGCGCGCCGGGCGCATACATGTGTGTGACGGATGCATCAAGGGCGATGCTGAGAAGTTCGATCTCCTTGGGCGACATGACTCCGCTCTTGTAGATGCCGCCCCCCATCGCCATGAATTCGTCGGTGAATACCGGATCGAGCGCGAAGAACGGATCCCACGCCGTGTTCCACTGTCCCATCTTCCGCATCGCGTCGCAGGCCGGGGTCGGCTCGGTGTTGGCGCGTGGTGTCAACTGCACGTTGGCCGCTTTGGCTTCTTCAAAGACAATGGGCGCAGCCAGGCTGCAGGAATGAATGGACAGGACCGACCCGCACTTGAGGGCGAATAAAATCTCCTCGCGAGTCGCGCCTGCTTCGAGTGCGGCCCTGATGTGGTGCCGGGTTCCGTCCGAGTTGAGATTGGTGCAGGCGGAATTCAGGCTGACGCTCACCAGTTCAATAAACTTGAGCGGCAGAACCGAGTGGGTCCATGGATTGGTGCTCATCTTGAAGCACAGTTCGGCCCATATCGGATCCCATTCGCGCAGCGTGTCCAAGGCTGAGTTCCAAGGCCCTGCTGGCGGACCATTCAGAGCGTGCGAGGCTTCCTCAGATTCCTTCGTTTCGTTGCTCATAATTTCCCTCCGTCGAAGACACAATTCAGAAATACGTCCGCAAGGCCCCGCCGAGTGCGAAAGCGGGACATCGCGGAACTTGACGGGGCCGACATCCCGGGCAAAGGCTGTCCACAAGAAAGGTTGAGTCCTGCCCTTGAGTGTTTGGAGCAGGACCCTGCCTTCTTAGGCGACTTTCACTGTAATCGGGACGTCCAGCTTTTCTTCCCACTCGCCCGCGTGGATGTGTCCGCATCCGCCCTGCGCCGCTGGATGATACATTCCATCCGTTTCGTGAACCATAAACCCCATATTGCCGGGTCGACGGTTGGGGGGCAGGCCGAGGTTGGCGAGCGTCTCGGCGGTGGAACTGTACGTGACGCCGATCTTCAGCATCTGGCGCGCCTGTTCTGCGGTAGCAATGGGGCGGCCCAACTCTTCCGCCATGCGCACGTGGCGCTCGATCATCTGGATCGTCGACATACGCTTGCCCTTCGTCGTGTCCCACAAGTTGTCTTCGATACCCGCGCGGGTGTGTTGTCCGAGGGCAATGCAAATCGCGGCAACCGGGTGCGTCAGCCGGAATGTCGTTTGGTAGGTAAAGAAGGAGCCGTGGGGTGTGCGGCGAATTAGTTCCATCAGGTCGAATGGATTGGCTCCGCAGACACCTCCACCACCGATGCTGAAAAAGCCGTTCATCGGCCCCATGTAATAGCCCTTGCGAATGAGGCGCTCCACCAGTTCGAGACCATGCACGTGGGGCAGAGCGAAGTAAGGCTGAATCCCATGGGCAACCATGCGCTTGATGTTTTCCAGATAGAAGTCTGGCGTGGAGTCAGCCACAAGGTTGGCCATCGCATGGATCATGGCCGGATTCGCAACGCGAGTTCCCTGAAAGGCGTCGTCGGGCGGGTGAAGCGCCGTCAGATCGTAGAGGCTGCTGCCGCAGGCTACCGTAACCTGATCCGGCTTGGGATCGATCTCGGCGAGCTTGTGACGAGAATCGTAGCTCTGAAACTGCGCTTCCTCACCGGGCTCGGGGGCAAACGAGATTGAGCCACCGAGTTGGAGGATCATTTTCGGAACGGCCTTGCGGAGACGGCCTACCTGATCGTTGTATTGGTTGAAGTTCTTCGAGATGTGGCCGGTTTTTGGGTCGCGCACATGGATGTGCAGGAGTGTCGCACCAGCGTTGTAACAGTCCACCGCGGCCTGGACCTGTTCGTCCCAGGTGACGGGAAGTTTTTGTTCGGGAGTGCAGTCCCCGGGCAACCAGACCGGTCCATAGGGGGCGGCGGTGATCATCAGCGGTGCCTGATTCTCGGGCAGGAGCGAGTCATCGGTGAAATACATGAGTTGGTTCTCCTTTTCGACCTCGTTTGAGGGCCGGGTATGTGAGGTTGTTCCCAGACAATGCAAATGGAGAAACGGTTCAGCGGACTTTCCAGCGAGGATAGGAGTGTGCAGGGACTTGGGACACTGTCAGAAAGTACAGTGACGAAAACAGCCGTTACACTCAGAATCCCTGCTCCGGCCATTTTGAGTGTTATCGAGATGTTTCGCCGACTGTGGTTCAGTTTGGTTAATTAGAGCATAATGCCTGTACGAGGCAGCGGCATGACGCACGATGAGTGGCGCTGACTTGGATACGGGCTGCTGGCAGCCTTCCTCATGGCACTCGTTCTCGTGCCAATTCTCCTACACGACAAGAATTTCCCGAGGTTAGCGGCTGAGGGGATTCTTGGCGCTCTGGCTTTAGCCGTCTTTCTGCTATCCAAGTACATGGAGCGGCGTGCCAAATCAAAATGACGCATTTCCCGAAGAGGCGCTCATCTTCCCTTCGGGCAGGGGTTTTGAGCGTATCGCGTTCGGAAAAGCTTGGAAGAGGAGGAGCAGATAGATCAGCGAAACCTCTTATTGTCATCCAGCGGGTGCAAAGGTGCAAATCCCGCCTGATCAAAGTCGAGCAGACAGATCAGTAGTGAGTCTTGCCATTCACCGGGCGACTGGTGGGTGTCGAAGCGTAGACAACAAGGTAGTAGGCCGTGAGGATTCAGCCCCGAAATCTAACCTCGATGCGAGGCCGACGTGGTTACGCCAGCAGAAGGCAGCATCGGCAGCGACTGATATCGCGAGGTCGTGCCGGTGGGTCAACGCTCACTTCAGTGATGGTGAAAAAGCTCGGGCGTTAACGATTTTAAGGACGGCAACAACTCACACTGGTGAACCTGCAACCGCTCGATTACTCCGGTGTGCTGTAGTCGGTTCTGAAGGTGTTCTTCGGCGGCTTGAAGTATGCGTTGAGCACTTGCGGATAGACTGGCGCGACGTGATCATGGCAGCGGAATACAAGCTTGATGGTCGCAAACTCGACGGAGGTGGCAACTACGAGAGGGTTTACGACCTCAACAGACCTATTGAGGAAGCTTTTGTCACAGACTGAAGTTGAGGGCGGCATTTTGAGCGTTATGGGGATGTTGCGATGTTGCAACAGTTGAGCCGCTTTCCGATCTGGGTCATGAGAGAGACACCCTGTCGCGCGATCCGGATTCTGTTCGGACGTATGTCTTCATTAAGGTTATTGACGCTTATAGGCTCGCCACTCAGAGCGCAGAGACTTTTTCAGTTCCTCCATAACCTCGTAAACGATGGGGCAGGTGAACGTCCGCTCGATCGTTCCCCAGGTACGCGAGACGAAATCCGGCTTGTACAGATGTGGATAATCGCTGCAATCCCCAGGCCGGTCTTCGTAGATGCTGCACAGGTTACCCTTCAAAAACGGGCATGGGGTTGTGTGAGTTTCCCAGGGGTTCGATTCACCGTCCTCCGCTTTTTGCAGATATGTGTTGATGAATTGCTGGCGATCCATACCGAGGCGACACGCCACTCGACTAACGTCTTCCTCGCTGAACGTCGGCTGCAATTCGCGACAACAGTTGGCGCAGGTGGTGCAGTCAATTCCAGCCCATACACGTTCGGTAATCTCGGCGACGCGGCGGTCAATATCCAGATCATCCCCCGATCCTTTGAGGAACTGACGGAACCTCCAGTTGTCCTTTTCCTTTTTCCCGGCCATTTCGCGAATTTGAACCAGATCGATTCGTTTCGGCGTCATGTCAACCTACCTACCTACCTTCCACGTTAAACATGTCTGTCAAGTGGCCCCCCTCTTGACTCGGCGGCGGATGCTGAGGAAGGGGATTTTAAGTGTAATAGCGATGTTTCGCCAGTTACGAACGGGAGCCGGGAATCCGGGTGCGACTCGGAGCCTTCTTCCCACTGCCAAGCGCCTCTTGCACCTCTGCGAAAC
>JBARBI010000101.1:0-22586 GCA_049792875.1 Candidatus Sulfotelmatobacter sp. | reverse complement strand
TGGCCTTGAACTACTCCGCCGGCCGGTTGAATAATTCCGACGGGAACCAGATCTCAGGCGTTACCGGGAACTACCATTTCTGGGTGGATGAGAACATTGCCTATTTCGTTCCGAGTCACAAGTTCCTCGGCGGGTATTTCATGCCCTATATTGCGGTGAACTTCGCGAACGGTTCCCTGGTGGCGGACATATCAGGAACCAATCTCGGCGCCAGCGGTGGGGCAGCAGGGTGGGCCGATACTTTCGTGGAACCATTCAACCTGGGTTGGCACTTTGGTAAGCGAATCGACTTCAACGTCGGATACGCTTTCACCGCCCCTACGGGCCGTTACAACGCCGGAGCGAGCAACAACGTCGGCTCCGGATATTGGGGTAACGATATTACGTCCGGCACCACGTTCTATATCACCAAGAACAAGGGTACGACCCTAAACCTGGCCACCGCCTGGGAAATCCACGGACAGAAGACCATCGCCACCACAGTGACGGGGCAAAACATCAGAATCACGCCCGGCCAAGCCTTCACCGATGAGTGGGGACTGGGACAGGTCCTTCCCTTGAAGAAAAATATGACTCAACTGGCTCAACTCGGAGTGGTCGGGTACGACCAGTGGCAAGTTTCGAATAACGGAGGCAGTTACTTCGTGGCCGGAGTTCCAGTTCCCGCGAGCTCGGTTCCTTTCTACTCAGTTCATGCGATTGGTTTTCAGGCCAATTACATTCTCCCCGCAAAGAGTTTGGTTTTCTTCTTCAAGTACTATGACGAGTATTCGGCCAAGGCTCGTCCGGAAGGACGCACGATCGTGTTCGGCGGTTCATTTACGTTGAAGATGCCGAAACCGGCGCCCAAGAAGTAGAGATACGTGACCGGGCTGCCGAATGCACTGGGATCAAGAAGCAGCTGTCTAGCTAGAACAGGCGGGGGCAGGTAAAGCCCACCTTGCAGTCTTTCGAAGCACGGGAATCGTGACGAACCTGGCCTCTTTTCCACAGTTCTTAGTGCTCTTTCTGTGACGAACAACCTTTACCCAAAATCCGGCAAGAGCAAGACTGGAACATGCTCGTACGCGCTCTTCTCCGATCCTCTGGCGGCCCTAGACTCCAGTGCTCCAAAATCGATCGCTAACTCGTTATTCCGCAATATTTTATCTCTCAGTCCTTGCGGCTCAAGATTTTGCCTGATCATCCTCACATCTCCTGCTGGCAAACCTATGAAATCAAAGATTCTAATGGGACAGGGCAGAAAAAAACTGAGGGGATGTCCCCGTCAATTGCCGACCCCGATCGCGCTCCGTTTTGGGGACGGCATCCAACCTCGCCGGAGCCTAAGCGGCACACAAGGCAATGAGATCAGTGATTGGATCTGCCGCGAATCCTGAGCTCGGCCTCCGCCGACACATCCGCCAGCGTCACATGGAGAGCATGCTGCTTCGCATCGTAGGAAGTTTTCAAAGGATACGTGCTGCCGGAAACCTTCGCCTCGGCATGCTCGGACGGCCAGTCATAGATCACCACCTCGAAGAACTTCCACCACGGCGCATAAGAGCCCTGACGCGCGCCGAAGTTTACGCTCACCGAGTTGCCATCGGATTGGCAGGTGAGCGTTTGGCGCAGGTACTCGCCTTGCTGATAGCGGAAGGTGTGGCCGTCGTCCAGATAGATCGAGCCACGGCACTGCGGGCCGGGATAGACGTGAAGTTCGAGCGGGCCTTTGGGGGTTTCGTCTGTGTTCTGGATCAGGGGTTGGATCGGGATGATGCTTCCATCGCGCACGTAGACCGGCATGGTTTCAAGCGGCGGATGGATGGAACGAGGCCAGGATATTTCTGCACCCAGGTTAAGGGCAGTGACGATCGCCGCAATCGGGGGCGCTTGTGGGGAAGGCGGCGCCTTGAGACCTGTCCAGAAATCGTACCACTCGTGATCTTTCGGGAAGGACACGGCGTAGTCGTCGAGAGTCTCGGCGAACGGAGGCGGGGCGACGAGCAGGCTGGGGCCGAGCAGGAACTCGGTGTCGAGATGATCGAAGCCGCCTGAGTTGGGCGCGAAGATCTCGGGGAAGTCGAGGAACACCGGCCGCATCATGGGAAGTCCGGTGCGCGACGACTCGTCGGCGAGCGAATAGATGTAGGGCAGGAGGCGGTAACGGGTTTCGATGTAGCGGCGGCGAATCGCTTCCTGCTCGGGTCCGTTGGCCCAAAGTTCGTGAGGGTGAGTTCCTTTGGCGGCGTGATCGCGACAGAGTGGCGAGAAGGCCGCGAGTTCAACCCAGCGGGTGAGCAGGGCTGGTGCGGGCGAACTGCCGAAGCCGCCGACGTCCGCGCCAACCATGGAGATACCGCTGACGCCGAGATTGAGCACCATCTGCGTGGCCAGGCGGAGGTGATTCCAGGTTGCGGAGTTATCTCCGGTCCAGGTGAAGCCATAGCGCTGGCCTCCGGCGTAGGTAGCGCGCGTGAGGACGAAGGGGCGCTCGTCGGGACGGAGTTTGAGGAGGCCCTCGTAGGTGGCGCGGGCATTCTCGAGTCCGACGATGTTGTGGATTTCGGCGTGCGTGGCGGTCCGGGTGGTGAATCCGGGTTCTTCGATGTGGTGAACGGTGTCGAGGGGCATGGTCATGCCGGGTCCGTCAAAGACCGAGGGTTCGTTCATGTCGTTCCAGAATCCGGCCACGCCGTCCTGCACGAACTGCTGGTAGAGGCTGCCCCACCACTCGCGGGTTTGGGCGCGGGTGAAGTCGGGAAAGACCGCGGGTCCTGGCCAGACGATCCCAATGAAGTCGGTGCCATCGGGATTCTTCACGAAGTGGCTCCCGGCTTCCCCAGTGTCGTAGGGAGAGTATCCCTGGTTGGGAGCATGCGCGATGTGCAAGTCGGTGATGGTGACCGTGCGGAAATGGTCTTTGCGGAGATCGGAGACAAGTCCGGGAAAGTTGGGGAACGTCTTGGGATCGACGGTGAAGGGCCGGTTTTTGAACTGGTAATCGATGTCGAGATAGAGCACGTCGGAGGGGATCGCGTCGGCGCGGAGACGTTTGGCAATTTCACGTACCTGCGACTCGGGAGTGTAGCTGTAGCGCGACTGCTGGAATCCGAACGCCCAGAGTGGAGGGAGTGGCGGCAGTCCGGTGAGATAAGCATAGCCTTCCACGACTTGCTTCGGAGTGGGGCCGTAGAAGAAGTAGTAGTCCAGCGGGCCACCTTCCGAGCCGAAGGCGATGGCGTCGCGCGCCTGCTTGCCGAAGTCGAACCAGGTGCGCCAGGTGTTGTCGAGGAACAGGCCGTACGCGCGCGTGCCGCTGATGCCGAGAAAGAAGGGGATGGCCTTGTAAAGCGGATCGGTTGATTCTTGGGGGCCGACGTCGGTGTTCCAGAGCGTGAAGGCTTGGTTGCGTCGGTCGAAGGATCCGGCCTTGTCGCCGAGGCCGAAGTAGTGTTCGCCACCGGGCATCTGTTTGGAGATGGTGAAGCCGCCGAGCTGGAATCTGACGGGGCGGCCCACGGCGTCGGCGGAGATGACGTTGCCGGAAAGATCGCGAATCACGAGGCGCAAGGGATCGCGCTCCATTCGAACCTCCAGCGACGCGGTTCGAAAGCCTACGGAGGCGGCGTCCTGAAGGGGTTGCACGTCGACGGATTTGCTGCGCGGCCCGGGAAGTACCGCCCAGGAAGCGTCCTCGGGGAGAGCGCCGGGAGCGATGCGCACTCGAACGATGTCGTCACGGAGTGCGGTGATGCGCAGAGTCGCGGAGCCAGCATGGATTTCAATACCGTCGCGCAAAGCCTGGGAACCGGTTACGGCTTCGATCACGGTGGCCGGCTGTGAGGAGGAGCCAGTCTGCGCGAGCGTGGGGCCCGAGGCAACAGTCGCTATTGCGAAAAACAGAACCAGGAGTCGCTGGCAAGACCATGGCATCACGAAACTCTTTCCAGAAACGATTTTCTTGTGTGCGGCACCATCATACTAACTCCAAAGGTAATCTCCGACGAGCAGCGGATCCACGCGCGGCGCGCGATTCTGGCGCAGTTGGCGTAGAGCAATCCTCGCTTCGCTACGCTTGGCTGGACGGGCGAAGGCGTCCGTCCCCACACAGGCCGTCCCACTCCCTACATTCTCATCCCCGCAACAACGGGCGGGTCAGGCAGGTGGGGCCGCCGCTGCCGTTGATGCAGATTTCGCGGCCGGGGAAGGTACGGAGGTCGAATCCGGCTTGGCGCAGGCGGGCGTTTGTCTTACGGTTTTCTTCGATAGCGAGAAGGCGCTTCCCGCCTAACGCGAGTACATTGCAGGCCAAGGTGTCGCGCTCGGAATCGTCGATCGGGATAAACTGGAATCCCCGCGACTTCAGCAGTTCCACCGTTTCGACGGCGAGCCAGGGGAGATCGACCAGCGCGGTCTGCTCGTCGAGCAGGCTGATCAATGACATCAGATGCAGGCAGGCCGAGGGTCCGGGACCATAGGGAAGGGGCGCGGAGAGAACTTCTACTCCGCTCGGTGCGAGCAGAGCGCGCATTTTCTCGATGCCGGCTGCATTGGTGCGGTAGCCGTGGCCAATCAGCAGAGTTTTAGCGTCGACCCAGAGAATGTCGCCCGCTTCGGTGGTGCCTGGGGGCGTGACCGAGCCGAACGTCGGAACGCCTTGCGACTCGCACGACGAGCCGTGATGGCATGCTTCCGCGACGCGGTTTGGCTTACCGGGGCGCATCAGGATCAGGCCGAAGTCGGTGGCGAGGGAAGCATCGTGGGCGTAAACCGCGTCGAGAGAGAGATCCGTCGCGGGGGCGAGTTCGATGATTTCCGCGCCGGCGGACGAGAGTTCGTGGCAGAGCGAGTCATGCTGCGATTGGGCCGTGGCGAAGTCGGGCGCATGATGGAAGCCGAGTTCGCGCCAGCGCGCGACGCGTTCCGTCTGGTTCCATCCGGCGGTGCGAGGGGAGGACACAAGCACGCGCTGAAGCGTGCCGACCATGGAGTGTCCGTTGAAAGCGAGGCTGGTCTGGGATGTGGGCAGGGCGTGCCTCCTTCGCCTATACGAGCGAAAGATGATTCTAAGGCAAACGCGTGCCTTCGCGAATCGGAATTGGCGGGATTCACGAGCTTAGAGGATCTCGGACAAAGCACTTGGCGTCTAAACCGTTTCTGAAAAACTCGGCAGTTGATGCCTCAGGGCCGGCCGAAGTTATTCCGAGGCGGCGAAGGAGACGTGGGCGTCTTGAGGTGGCAGGAGATCGCTCACCGTGTGTTTGTCTTTCGCCTTGCCGTGAGCGCTGCGTTTGCTGAGCCAGTGCTTGAGATGTTTGCGGGCTTTGGGGGCGAGTTTGGAGAAGAACAGTCCGGCGCGGCCTTGATCGCTGGCCCAGATCACGTCGGCGTGTCCTTGCAGAGTTACATCGGTGCCCGGCAGTACGCAGCGAAAAGCGAGGTTTGAGCTCATGGGCACGGGCTGGGTAGCCTGTAGCGCGAGGCCGTGCTCGCCGATATCGATGCTGACTGCGGGAAGCGTTCCGCCTTCGAGATCGAGATAGACCAGAGTTTTCACTTCATAGCGAGTGGACTTGCGGCGATTGGATTTTCGCGCCTTTCTGCCCTCCTTCAACGCGTCTTTGACTTGCTCGGTTTCGAGAGGCCTGTAGAGGATGCGGCTGGCGCCAGACTGAAAGGCCTCACCCGTGCCGGGCCACGCCCGGCTGGCGACTGCCAGCAATGCCGGCTTCTGACCGGGTGGCAACAGGGCCGCCATGCGGATGACCTCTTCGGCGCCGGGCAAATCGAAATCCACAATGAGCGTGGAGCAGCGGCCGGCCATGACCAATTCCAGCGCCTCTCGCTCGGAGGTACAGTTCACTGGCTCGATTCCAAGCTTTTCCAGGGTCACTTCCAGAGTCTTGCAGGATGTTTTGTCATGACACAGCACAGCGGCAGACTGGCCCATGAACTACAAAGTACGGGCAGGCGCGAGGCAGGTAAATGTCACACCGGTAATCTGCCAGATGGTTACCAAAGCACCCTGTAAATGGAGGGAAACACTGGTGTTGTCTTGGCGCGAGGGTCGGAGATGCGGAGCGCTGTTATAATCGAGAATTGCGCTCATGACTACGAAGCGACTGATTCGGTCCACTACAGTTTTGTCGGTTCGCCGCGGCGGTAAGGTCGTCCTCGCCGGCGACGGCCAGGTCACGCTGGGCGAGTCGGTCATCAAGCATTCGGCCAAGAAGATCCGGCGGCTGTACAACGACAAGATTGTGGCCGGGTTCGCCGGGTCAACGGCGGATGCGTTTACGCTGTTCAGCCGCTTCGAGGCCAAGCTGGAGCAGTATCACGGCAACCTGGGGCGGGCTGCGGTGGAACTGGCTCGCGACTGGCGCACCGACAAGTTCCTGCGGCATCTGGAAGCATTGCTGCTCGTGTGCGACAAGGAGCAGACGTTTCTGTTGAGTGGGCAGGGGGATGTCATTGAACCCGACGGCACGGTGGCCGCCATCGGCAGCGGCGGACCTTACGCGCAGGCCGCGGCCCAGGCGCTATCGGAGCACACGGAACTTTCCGCCCGGCAGATCGCTGAAGAAGCAATGAAGATTGCGGGCAAGATGTGTATTTATACCAATGACCAGGTAACGATCGAAGAGCTGTGAAAATGTGGGGACGGCCGCCCTCGGCTGTCGGCTGGGTCGAAGACCCAGCAGTTTTGTTCCACTGGTAACAAGTCGGAGAAACAGTCGAGCTCCGCTCGATGGACAGCCGAGGGCGGCTGTACCTGCATGAGCATCTATGGCCATTTATCTTCCCTCTTCCGCCGAAGAAGAACAGCTTGCGCTGGATGAACTGACGCCACGCGAGATCGTCGTTGAACTCGACAAACACGTGATTGGCCAGAAGGACGCCAAGCGCGCTGTGGCCATCGCGCTGCGCAACCGCATGCGGCGGCAGAAGCTCTCCCCTGAGCTGGCCGAAGAGATCATCCCGAAGAACATCATCATGATCGGGCCCACAGGTGTGGGCAAGACGGAGATAGCACGGCGGTTGGCGAAGCTGGCGAATTCTCCGTTTCTGAAGGTGGAGGCCTCGAAGTTTACCGAAGTGGGCTACGTGGGACGCGATGTCGAATCCATGGTACGGGATCTGGTGGAGATTGCGATCGACAATGTGCGCGAAGAAAAACTGGAAGACGTCGCCGACAAAGCTGAATTGAATGCGGAAGAACGGCTGCTGGATATTTTGCTGCCGCCCTCGCCTCCGCCCCGTCCAGAAGCGAGTTCAACTTCTGGCGGTGTGGTGATCGATGGGAGCACGGCTTTGACGGAGTCTTCGAGCCGGACGCGGGAGAAGCTCCGGCAGCAGCTGCGTGAGGGAAAGCTGGACGACCGCACTGTAGAGATTGATGTACGCGAGCGCAATTTCCCCTCGTTTGAGATTCTGACCAACCAGGGCGTGGAGGAGATGGACGTCAACATCAAAGACATGTTGCCGAACATCTTCGGGCAGCGCACCAAGAAGCGGAAGATGAAAGTCAATGAGGCCTTCGAGTACCTGATCCAGGAAGAAGAGCAGCGGCTGATCGACATGGACCAGGTCACGCGGATGGCGATCGACCGCGTCGAGAATGCGGGCATTGTTTTTCTGGATGAGATCGACAAGATTGCGGGACGCGAGGGCGGGCACGGGCCGGATGTTTCGCGGGAAGGCGTGCAACGGGACATTCTGCCAATCGTCGAAGGCACCACGGTGAATACGCGTTATGGGATGGTGCGGACCGACCATATTCTCTTCATTGCGGCGGGTGCGTTTCACGTGTCGAAGCCGAGCGACCTGATTCCGGAACTGCAGGGGCGGTTTCCGATTCGCGTCGAGTTGCAATCGTTGACCATGGAAGACTTCGTGCGCATTCTGACTGAACCGAAATCGTCGCTGGTGAAACAGTACACAGCCCTGCTGGAGACTGAGGGCGTGAAGCTGGAGTTTACGCCTGAGGCACTGGATGAGATTGCGCACTTTGCTTTCCGGGTCAATGAGAGCACGGAGAACATCGGGGCGCGGCGCCTGCACACTATCATGGAGCGCGTGCTCGATGAACTGAGCTTTGACGCGCCGGAGAAGAAGGGCGCGCATGTGACGATTGACGCGGAATATGTCCGCAAAATGCTGACCGACATCGTGAAGGATCAGGACTTGTCGCGCTACATTCTGTAGAGCTTTCGCAGACCGAACTCGGGGGAGCGGGTGGAATTACAATCCTCGACTGTTCGTCGAAGTACAATCGCTGCGGCGTTGACTCTGCTGCTTATTGCGGGCGCAGCGGCTCAGACCAGCCAAGAGTCGCGCCAAGTCAATGTTGTACTTCTCGGTGGCGTTCCCTCTGAAAACGTTCACATAACCTATTACCTCTACGGTTCTTTCGGTGCTTATGGCAACTTCATTACGCCAAGGTCTGATTCTCCGTCCTATAAAATCCCCACTTACGTAAACGGAAAGCTAGCAGGACAAGTCAAAGGGTTCATCTGGGCGCCGGGGTGCAGGATGGCAACGTTCGCCGAGCCTTTGCTGGACCGGGCCGACGTGCAGGAATATTTTTCATGCAGCCCATTGGGAACGGTCACCTTGGTCGGTCGAATCCGTTCCTCAGACCTGCCGAGAAAGAGGCCGACCGAGGTTCGATTCGATTACATCGCCTCATGGGCCTGCCGTTTCTTCGGCCTAGGGGACTGCGCGGTTCCTCAGATCGAACTTGGGACGGTCAGCCCTGATGCCGACGGGGCTTTCAAGATCGAACTGCCCGACTTCAGCGCGGACCCGATCTGTTCAGACTCAGAGGGCGGAGCGCAGCTACAGGTTATCCTCCGAGAGGTCAAGACCTGGAATCTCGTCGCATGGTTGGGGCCCGAAACGGAGACGCTGCGAGCCTCGGGAGGTGCTTTCAAAATCGCCCCTTCCTATCCGCAGAATCTTCTTTTCTCGGCGCGAAGCACACGCTGACACCATAAGCCCGACGCTCAGGTCCGCCACTAGCCTAAGTACTCTGTTATCCTGCCTCGTTGACCCCCATGAAAACTATTGACCGCGCCCGCATGCAGTCTCTGATGCAACGCGAACAGAGGAAGTTTGTGGACGAGCGTCCGAAGTCGAAGGCGCTGTTTGAGCGGGCGCGCAAGTCGCTGCTGGCGGGCGTGCCCATGAACTGGATGGTGAAGTGGGCGGGAGCGTTTCCGCCATTCGTACGCGAGGCACAGGGAGCGCATTTCTTCGATGTGGACGGGCATCGCTACATCGACTTCTGCCTGGGCGATACGGGAGCGATGACCGGGCATTCTCCTTTCGCCACGGTCAAGGCCGTGGAAGAGCAATCGCGGCGCGGAATTACGCTGATGCTGCCTGGGGAGGATGCGATCTTCGTGGCCGAGGAACTGCAGAAGAGATTCAACCTGCCGTACTGGCAGTTTGCGCTCACTGCGACCGATGCGAATCGATTTTCGATCCGGCTGGCGCGGCAGATCACGGGGCGACCGAAGATTCTGGTTTTCAACTGGTGCTATCACGGCACGGTGGATGAGACGTTCATCACACTCGGGGCCAACGGGGCGGCGGAGCCGCGGTCTGGGAATATTGGGCCTCCGGTGAATCCGGCAGTCACTACCAAGGTCGTCGAATTCAACGACGGGGAGGCGCTAGAGCGGGCGCTGGCCCCGGGCGACGTGGCTTGCGTGCTAGCGGAGCCGGCGATGACAAACGTTGGAATCGTGCACCCGCAGCCGGGATATCACCAGGCGCTGCGCGAACTGACTCGCAAGCACGGGTCGCTGCTCATCATTGACGAAACGCATACGATTTGCGCCGGGCCCGGTGGGTTCACACGCGCCGAAAACCTTGAGCCCGACGTTCTGGTCTTCGGCAAAGCCATTGGTGGGGGCATTCCGGGGGCGGCTTACGGCTTTTCGCAGGAAGTTGCTGACCGCATTGCGGCCAAACAGGAACTCGAAAACTGCGACGTGGGAG
Source organism: Candidatus Sulfotelmatobacter sp. (assembly GCA_049792875.1). Taxonomy (GTDB): domain Bacteria; phylum Acidobacteriota; class Terriglobia; order Terriglobales; family Acidobacteriaceae; genus Sulfotelmatobacter. Next base: position 12,599 of record JBARBI010000101.1, on the reverse strand, counting down.
GGATCGGTGGCACGCTGGCGGGAAATGCGCTTTCTCTCGCTGCCATGCGGGCCACGCTTACGAAGGTTCTCACGAAAGAGGCCTTCGACCACATGATTCCGATGGCCGAGCGCTGGACGGCGGGAGTCGCCAAGGCCATCGCGGATGCGGAACTTCCATGGCACGTCACCCGTCTCGGATGCAGGGCGGAATATCTGTTTGGCGCCGAGAAGCCGAAGAATGGCACCGAAGCGCACGACGCGATGGACTTTGAGCTGGAACGATTCATGCACCTCTACGCTATGAATCGGGGAATCCTGCTGACGCCGTTTCACAACATGGCGCTGATGTCGCCGCAGACGGAAGGGGAGGATGTGGACCGGCATACGAGGGTGTTTCGCGAGGCGGTGAGGGAATTGGCGGGATAAGCGGGGCCTATCGTGGTCGAAGATCCCCGGTGACACCGCAAAATGCGCGGGAAGAATGGGGCACCCGGCCCGTGTCTTGTGTTGCTTTCCGAACCAGCGGCGGGCATGGCCCCTGTCTGTTAGTCTGTCTTCTTCCGCATGAAACGCCCAACGACGAAGGGTTTGCTGGCTCTGTGTGCTTCGGTCATGTTGACGGCGTGCGCGACGATAGGGCCGCCGCAGCCTCCGTCGCTGGATTTGCCGAAGCCGCCGGCGGATTTGCGGGCCACGCGCAAGGGCGATCGCGTGCTTCTCACCTGGACGGCACCGAGCCTCACGACCGATCGACAGATTATCCGAAGCCTGGGTCCAACCAAGATCTGCCGGAGACTTGAGGCGGAATTGTCGCGGTGCGGAACTCCGGTGGGGGAGGCGGCTCCGCAGCCGATTCCAAAAGAGATGAAATCTCGCAACCCGAAAGTCGTTGGCTCGTATACCGACTCGCTCCCCGGGCAGATTCAGAGCGACACTCCTTCTGCCTTCCTTAGCTATGCGATCGAAGTGCTCAATGCGGGCGGGCGCGGCGCTGGGCTTTCGAATCAGGTCCGGGTTTCGGCGGCCCGCACCCTTCCTCCTCCGGTGGACTTCAGCGCCACGGTCACGGGTCAGGGAGTGGTGCTGAGTTGGACGAGCGTTCTTCCATCACAGGCGGCGACACAACCTGTGCACTACATCTATCGTGTGTATCGCCGTTCGGAAGGCGGCCCCGAGCAGATCCTTGCCGCTGAGGTGCCAGCGGGAAGTGAACACAGTCTCACCATCACCGATCCGAACATCGAATGGGAAAAGATGTACGAATACCATGCGGAAACGGTCACACTCATAGCTCAGGAGAACAAGCCCGTGGTACATGTCGAAGGCGATGACACACCTGAGATTAAAGTCTTCACTCACGACGTGTTTCCGCCCGCCGTTCCCTCGGGTCTGCAGGCGGTGTCTTCCGGTCCTGGGCAGCAACCATTCATCGATCTGATCTGGGCCCCAGTGACGGACGTCGATCTGGACGGATATAACGTTTATCGGCACGAGGAAGGCGCTACTCCCGTGAAGCTGAACGCGGAGCCGTTGAAAACGCCGGCTTACCGGGACGCTTCTGGAGCTGCGGGAAAGAGTTACTTGTATTCGGTCACCGCCGTCGACGTCCGCGGGAACGAGAGTACGCGGTCGGAGGAAGCTGGCGAAACGGTACCGTAGTGAGTCGATTGGCAGGGCCAATATCGACACCTTCAGACCAAAATATTTCTTCTCAGCTCCGCCTCAACTTCCACGGATATGGTTAGATAGAGGGCGATGAAATACTGCCGATTTCAATTCAACGGCCAGGCCCAATACGGACTGGTCGAGTCTGTTGGCGGGCGGGATGCGATTGTGCGCGTCTTGCTCACTGCTCCCGAAGAGGCTGACGGGGACATGGAGAGTCTGCGCACGCGGAGGATCGAGGCGGTTCCGCTCGGGGAAGCGGTGCTCCTGCCTCCGGTGCGGCCGTCGAAGATCGTCTGCGTGGGGCGCAATTACCGGGAGCACGCGGCCGAACTCGGGCATGAGGTGCCGAAGGAGCCGCTTATTTTCTTTAAGCCCACATCGGCGTTGCTGCCGCCCGGCGGGATTGTGCGGCGGCCGAGGATTTCAGAGCGGGTTGATCATGAGGGCGAGCTGGGGGTGGTGATTGGCAAGACTTGCTACCAGCCGGCGGCGGATGCGGATATCCGGCAATACATTTTGGGATACACGTGCGTGGATGACGTCACGGCGCGCGACCTTCAGAACAAAGACGGGCAGTGGACGCGGGCCAAGGGATTCGACACGTTCTGTCCGGTGGGGCCGGTGGTCACCGATGAGATCGATCCGTGGACCGGCGTGGGCGTCGAGACTCGCGTCAACGGCGATGTGCGCCAGCAGGGGAATACGCGGGACTTCATCTTTCCGCTCGACGTTGTAATTCGGCATATTGCGCAGGCGATGACCTTGTTTCCCGGGGACTTGATTCCTACGGGGACGCCTGCGGGAGTGGGGCCGCTGGTGGCGGGGGATGTGGTGGAGGTCACCGTCGAAGGCGTGGGTACACTGAGGAATTCGGTCGTCAACGAATAGGGAGAGTTGGTTTCGCCTATTACTGCAGGCGAAATCTTTCCTTCATCAGCCTTTGTAGGCGGGGCTTGTAGAGCAGGTCGTAGGCGAGTTCTTTGTCGGGGAACATCGCCAGGGCGGCGCGCTTGGCTCCGGCGGCTAGTTCGGAGGCTTCTTCCACGGTGAGGTTGGGGTCCTGGCCGATGACGGACATGACCATGCTGATCATCACTTGCAGGCGGCGGATTTTTCGGGCTTCCTCTTCGCGCTCGCGGAGGGTTTCCTGCTCCGCTAGCGGAAAGCGCGATCCCGGCCCGGCCTGCTGAGGAATGTTCATGGTGTCCCCTTTTCCTGCCCCACAGCTTTGGATGTCGCAACGTGGTCCGACGTTGCGACACTGGTTAGAGGCATTTTCTCGCAGTTGTGCAAGAAAGCAATTACCCGAAGGTGCTGTTCAGGGTTCCGCCCCTGAGTTTGCCGGTTTCTTCAATGACGAAGAGAAGGGCCCCACTTCTCGCAAAAGGCGCGAGAAATGGGGCACCCGGTGCGTCCCTTTACGGGCCGAGGGCGGGTGTCCTCACATGGGCAACGGAGAGTAAAATCAGTTGGGTAGCGTAGGATCGGGGCACCCCGTTTGAGGGCCGATTCCAGAATTGGAGATGTCATGGCAGAGCCTGGCGACGTGCAGCCGCGTCCTGATCCCAACGAGAAACTGGTGAAGGTGTTCGACTCGGAGCAGGAGTCGGAGGCGCTGGTAGTGAAGGGGTTGCTCGATTCGGCGGGCATTGACAGCGATCTCACTTCCGCATCGCTGCTGCAAGACGCATTCCCAGGGCTGGGCGGGATGCTGATTCTGGTAAGGGAAGAGGATGCCGAGACTGCGCGTCGCCTGATCGCGGAAGGGCGCATGTCACGGGTGGACGATGACGAAACCGCGGAAATTCAGATCATTGAAGAACCGCCACCGAAGGGGTAACAGCGTGGCCGTCGAGATAGAACGTCACCGCTCCGTCGAGATCAGTGCGGTACAAGCGGGCTCCGGCATCGGCCAGCCGGCCTAGAACGTCGGTCCGCCGCAGTCCAAATGAATTTCCTGATCCCACCGAAATAATCGCGAACTGGGGTCTGGCCGAAGCGACCAGTTCCGGGGTCGTCGCGTTTTCGCTTCCGTGATGGGCTGGCGGGCTGCTTTGAGGAAGAGGGCGGGAGGGCTGGGCTCGATGGGCGGCGAAGTCATGAAACTGACGCTCGTGTGCGGCTGTCCCCACATGAGTGTCACCGCGCCAGGTGTACAACGCTCTCCAGGTGGTAGGTCTGCGGAAATAAGTCCACCAGATGGACTTGCTCGACCCGATAACCGGCGGCAAGCAGGGGCACCAGGTCGCGGGCCAGCGTTGCCGGATCGCACGACACATAAGCAACGCGCGGCGCGCCCAAGGTCGCCAGCAACCGCGCCACGCGTTCTCCCAGGCCACTTCGAGGCGGGTCCACTATCGCAAGGTCGGGCCTATTAGGCATATGAGGGAGGACTGCACCCTTCCCGACTCGCCCCGAAGTCTCCGCACGGGCCAGGTACTGCTCCGTTGTGGCCTGAACGGCTTCTGCATTCGAGGACTGATTGTAGGAAAGATCGGCGAAGGAAGTCTGTGACGACTCAACGGAAACGATGTGATGAAAGTCACGAGCCAGCGCTGTGGAAAACAGGCCTGCGCCGGCGTACAGGTCGAGAGCGAGTTTGCCGGACTGGCCCTCGGTGACGATTCTTACGAGTTCGTCGGTTAAATGGCGGTTGGTTTGGAAGAAGGATCCCGCGCTGACGCGGTACGCCGCCCGCTGCGTCTGAAACGTCAGGTGTGCGGCGCCGACGGTGACAAGGATTTCCGGCACCCCGGCTTTCCGATCGCCGGGATTGGCCTCGCGGAATGCCACGACTCCAGCAATCTCGGGCAGGGCGGCGCGCAGTTCCTCTGCCCACGCCCGCACAGCCGCACGGCGGGCCACACCGGCGCAACCGACGTCCACCAGCAATTGCGAGTCGTCTGCGTTGGCGAGGAACTCGATTTCTCGCACTCCTTCGGGAACTCTGCCCGCGCGTCCGCTTTGCCAGAAAGACGCGATGCCACGGTTGACTAGCGGCGAACTGATCGGACACTCTTCCACCGCCAGCAGTTCGTGCGACGCGAGCTTGAAGTATCCCGCGGCGAACGCGGGGCCGACCTGCACCCGTAGGCGCGACCGATTGCGATAGTTCCACCGAGGCGAAGGATGAACCTCGATGTCGAAGGGCAGGTCGAGCTTGGCGATCCGCCGCAGGTTCTCGCGCAGGATCTCCTTCTTGATTTCGAGTTGGTGCTCGTAGCTGGCGTGCTGGTAATGACATCCACCGCATTGGGCAAAGTACCGGCATGCAGGCGGGACGCGGTACTTGGAAGGCTCGAGGACGGTGTCCGCCTTGGCTCGCGCGAAGCCGGCCTTCTGCTCGGTGAGGGAAGCATCGATTTTTTCCGCGGCCAGGACAAAGGGAACGAACACGGCCTTGCCGCGTCCGCGGGCATCATCGGGCGAATTAGCGGGCAGGCGGGCCAAGCCGTCGCCGCCATAGATCATCTTTTCGATTGTCAGGAGCAAGAACTGATTCTACGGCATGGACGAGGCAAAACCGCGCAATGCCGGTTCGCCGGAATGCTTATGCCGCCGCTGTACTCGCGAGATCCCTCGCTCCGCCTGAAAAGCGGCGGTGCTTGGGACGCCGGCCTACAGGCGATGGCCAGATTCCAGTTAGTTGCCGGCGGCCCAAGCCATGCCATCTGGCTGTTTTCCAGCGGAGATTTCAGCTGTAACTTCCAGAGTCTTGAGATCCACGACCACGATCTTGTCGGCCGTACTCACGGCTACGTAGGCGCGAGAACCATCGGGAGCGATCAGGATACCTGCCGCACCACCACCGAGGTTCAGTTGCTTCACCTCTTTGCGAGCGGGTGCGTCCATCACCGCGAGACTGCTGTCTCCAGTACGCGCGCCTAGACCAGAGATCAAGACATGTTTGCCGTCTGGGGTGAATTTCAGGCGGTTGGCACCCTTCACGGGGATGGGAAGAGTTTGGACCGCTTTCTTGGTGGCGACGTCAATGATGGTGACGGTTGCGTCCCGCGCGTTGGCCGCCCAGATTTCTTTTCCATCCGGTGAGATGTCAAATCCTTCAGCCCCACGGCCCGCTGGGATATTCGTGACTTCCCAAGTCAGACGCGGACCGCCCTGGGGCGGCTTGGGAGGTGCGCCAGCAGGAGGTCCCGAACCCGGACCACTGCCGGGGGGTGGACCGAAGCCTCCATTCGGCTGCGAGATTTGCTCGATGATGCTGATCGTGCCGGAATTGACGTTTGACGTAACGATCTGCTCGAGGCTCTTGGAGACGGCGATCATGTGCGTGCGATCCTGGCCGGTGCCGAGAATCCAATCGACACGTCGGGTCGCGGGATCGTAGCGGCCAATGACTTTATTCGTCTCCGCGGTGAAATATAGTTTGCCGCCGGCGAAGTCCAAGCCGTGGGTGGAGCGCAGCGCCCCGAGGTCGATGGGAGGCAGCGCCTTCCTCGCCATCAGATCCACGACTGAGATGGTGTTGAGGGTGCTGTCCAGACCGCCATAGTTGGAGATGTAGGCGAATTTGCCGTCGCCGGACGCCACGATTTCGTGGGGATCGGGTCCCGCAGGAACGCGGGCGAGAACCTGCAAAGTCGCGGGGTCAACGATCGCGACCGTATTGTCGCTCTTGGCCAGCACCAGAAGCGTTGACGAGGGTGCCTGGGCAAACACGACACTCGCGATGAATGCGAACGCGACCAGCCAACGGATACCTCGCAGAAGACTTCTCATTTCCGTCATAGTTTTTCTCTCCCCCACTTCTGGGCAGCTAGTTTACAACGCTCTGCCGGCCGCCGCGCCCGAGGCCCACGCCCACTGGAAGTTGAAACCGCCCAGGTGGCCGGTGACGTCCACGACTTCGCCGATGAAATAAAGCCCCGAGACCTTTCGGCTTTCCATGGTCTTAGCTGAGAGTTCGTCCGTGTCAACGCCGCCGGCAGTTACTTCCGCCTTCTCGTAGCCTTCCGTGCCTGTGGGGGTGATGGTCCACGCATGCGCCTGCCGCTCGAGATCAGCCAGCGCGGTGTTCGTCCATGAAGTGGGAGCATGGAGTTCGAGCCACCGCTCGGCCAAGCGGGCTGGCAACGCCTTGCGCAACTCTGATCGCAGAGCGGCCAGCGTCCGCGGAGTTTTCGGATCGCGGAAGATCGCTGTTAGCTCGGCGCCCGGAGCAAGATCAATGCGGATCTCCTGAGCCTCTCTCCAGTAGGTCGAAATCTGCAGGATCACCGGGCCGCTGAATCCGCGATGCGTAATCAACATCTTTTCGCGAAACTGGTGCACGTCGCAGGAGGCGGTCACGTCCGCGGAAACACCTGTGAGGTCGCAGTAGCGCGAACGATCGTCCGCGTCGAATACCAGAGGCACGAGCCCCGGCCAGGGTTCGCGAATCTTGAGACCAAACTGCCGCGCCAGATCGTAGCCGAAGGAAGTTGCACCGATCTTTGGAATAGAGAGGCCTCCGGTGGCGACGACCAACGCGGGCGCGTGGAATTCGGCATTTGCAGTGTGCGCGACAAATTTGGCGGCCCGGCTGACCTCGCGAATCCCGGTGTTCAGGAAAATGCTCACGTTGACGGAGCGGCATTCTTCTTCGAGCATGCCCAGGATGTCGCGAGCCGAACGATCGCAGAACAGTTGGCCCAGCGTTTTTTCGTGGTACGGGATGCGATGCTTTTCTACCAGCGCAATGAAATCCGCCGGCGTGTAGCGGGCCAACGCCGATTTGGCAAAATGCGGATTGGAGGAGAGGAAATTCTCGGGCTGGCAGTGGAGGTTGGTGAAATTACAGCGTCCGCCGCCCGAGATGAGGATCTTCTTCCCCAGACGGTCGGTGCGTTCGAGAACGGCGACGCGGCGTCCGCGCCTGCCCGCTTCGATCGCGCACATCAGGCCGGCTGCGCCACCGCCGAGAATCAGTGCGTCGAAATGATTGGTCGCATTGGATTGAACGGAGCACCTCAGCGGGGCCCGACCGAAGTCGCACCCTTTTTAGAAACACAACATTATGAATCGTTCCCTGTCTGGAAACTAGCTAGATATCCAGGGCACGGAAGACGAGCTTTTTCCCCTCCAGAATTACATGTAAAACAAGCTGAGCCGCGGTATTCCGTATTTCTCCAGCAGGCGCTTGTGAACGTACTGTTTCTGCAGTTGGTCGATCTGCGCGCCGGACATTTTCCGGCGGTAGGGAGCGAGATCGCGGTCGGCTTCGGCGCGGACCGTGACGATCTCTTCGTCCGGCGTGGACGCCAGTAGCACCGCGAAGAGTTTTTCTTCCATCACCGTCAGGCGGCGCTCTAGATCTTCCAGACGCGCTGCCGTCTTGCTTTCTATTTCCGCCGCGATCTGGCGGAGAGTTCTCGCCGTGTCCAGAGCGACGGCTCGCGCGGAAACACCGGATCCGTGCGGCAACTTCGCGGCTTCCAGCAAGTCCGCATTGCGGCGCAGGAAGGGCGCGACCACTCCCGGCTCAAACCCCTGGCTGGCACGAGGTTTCGGGGGAATGTCCGACCTCCCGACCGCCGCGCCAATCGCTGCTTCCTTCATATCTTCGGCAGCGGTCAGGACCAACTGCGAGCAGTAGGCCAGACTATTCACCTTCTTGGTTTTCGAGGGGCGCTGGTCGTAGCGGTCGAACGCCTCATCGATGCCGCGCAGCACGGCTTCGAGCGGGATGCCGGCATCTTTCCAGGTTTCAATCAAGGCCCAGTCGAGGGTCGAGAGCAACAGCCCGCCGCCGCGGCGCAGCAGGTATCGTTCCTCGATCTCTGTGAAGTAGTTGAAGTAGTTTTCCACGGGAGGTCAGCGGGAAGAGCGTGGAGCCGGAGTCGCGGGCACGGGGTCGCCATTCTTCGCCTTGGGCTGAGCGGATTTCGGCGTGGGTTTCGACGCCGCCCCGGGATCCGCTTTAGAAGCGAAATCCTTGCGCGCCGATCCATTCCGCTCCCAAATGATGCGCAGGCCTTCGAGAGTCAGGAAGTCGTCGACGGTCTTGATGTATTTCGATCCGGTGCCGATCATCGGCCCGAGCCCGCCGGTCGCAATCACGCGCGTCTCCTGGCCTAATTCGGCGAGCAGGAGTTCGAGGATGCCATCGACCAGTCCGAGGTATCCGTAATAGAGACCGGATTGCAAGCTGCCGACTGTGTTCGACCCGATCACGCGGGTGGGCTTGCGGATTTCGACGCGCGGCAGGCGTGCGGTCCGTTCAAACAGAGCGTCTGCGGAAATGCCGATGCCGGGGCAGATCACTCCCCCAAGGTACTCGCCTTTGGCCGACACGCAGTCGAACGTGGTGGCCGTACCGAAATCGACGATTACACACGGGCCGCCATATCTTTCGAAGGCTGCGACGGCGTTGACGATGCGGTCGGCACCCACCTCCGCCGGATTGTCGTAGTGCACCGGCATCCCAGTTTTCACTCCGGGTTCGATGGCCAGCGGGCGCAGGTTGAAATAGCGCTCGCATACCTGCCGCAGTACCGGATCGAGAGGTGGAACGACCGACGAGATCACGATGCCGTGAATGCCTTTCGCCTCGAGTCCTGCCATCGAGAACAGGTTGCGGAACAGCACTCCGTACTCATCCACGGTACTGGTGCGGGAGGTGGCGACGCGCCAGTTGGCCACGAGGCGCTCGTAGCGCGGAGTCTCGTCGTGGTTGCCAGTCGGATGCAGCTTCGCGACGCGGGCGAAAACGCCCAGCACTGTGTTCGTGTTACCGACGTCAATGACTAGCAGCATGATGGGCTCTCGGGCATTAGCTCTTAGCCTTCAGCTAAACCTGAAAAGCGACTGTTCGTCTACTGTTCTCTTACTGTTCCACTGAGGACGACCTGCATTCCGTGTGCGGTTCGCACCCTCAAAAACCCCCGCGGATCCAAGCCTTCGGTCGTTCCTTCGAAGGTTGAGCCGTTCTCTTCGATGCGAACCTTCTTCCCTTGCGCCCACGAGGACTTCTCGGCGAAACGCCGCAGAATCGAGTCCCGGGCAGCAGGGTCTTCCACCAACTCGCGATACTCGCGATCGAGTGATTTTAGCAAAGCTGCCAACAACTCGAGCCGCGACCATTCGCTTCCGGTCACGAGACGCAGCGAGGTCGCCGGCAACTCCTTGGGGAAACTTGACTGATTCACGTTGAGACCGACCCCCACCACAATGTAACGAACGCGCGTGGCCTCGGCATTCATCTCGGTCAGGATTCCGCAGACCTTTTTGCCGTCGATCAGAATGTCATTGGGCCACTTCAGGTCGGGGGTGATTCGCGAGTCGACTTGCAGAATGGCGGCACGCACTGCGAGTCCTGCCGCCAGGGAAAGGACCAAGACCTCAGACGGTGGGAGAACGGGCCGCACGACCGCCGAGCAATAAATGCCGGTCGATCGTGGGGACTGCCACGAGTTGGCCCCGCGACCTCGACCTGCGATTTGCTCTTCGGCAAGGAAGACGCTGCCTTCCGGAGCGCCTTCGGCTGCAGCGGCCATGGCTGCGGTATTGGTCGATCCGATTTTGTAAAAATGATGGAGGTGCTCGTCAAAGATAGTGCCGCGCAAAGCCGGCCGGAGAAACTCGGGCAAGAGCAGGTCAGGAACCGACCGGAGTTGATATCCGGTTGCGGGGTGGCCAGCCACGTCCACGCCCAAGCCGCGTAATTGCTGAATCAAACGCCACACCTCGGAGCGGTTGGAAGAAATCTCCTGGGCGATCTTGGTTCCGCTGACCACGACGGTGGCATGCTCCATCAGCAAACGCACCATGCGGCCGAGGCGAAGATCGGTGGGCTGAGGCTGGTGCCCCGCGAGCGCTTTGGCCCGCGTGGACCGGTCGCGAATTGTACCGGGTTTAGCGATGCGGAGATTATGCGCGAATTGCGGCGAAACAACAATCGAGCCTTTACGCCGGAACAATTCGCAGGCTCATATCCACGGCTGTGGGCGAGTGCGTCAGCAGGCCCACAGAGATGAAGTCGACACCGGTCTCGGCGTAGGCGCGAACATTCTCCAGTCGAATTCCGCCGGAGCACTCCACCGGGATGCGGCGCCCGTCTTTCTGGTCATCGGACCGGGAGCAGCGCTCAACGGCGCGACGCACATCGTCCACCGACATATTGTCCAGCAGAATAGCTTCGCCGCCGTGAGCCAGCGCCAGTTCGAGTTCCTCGAGGGTGCGCACTTCCACCTCGATGATCTGCGAGCCGCGGCGGTTGCGAATGGCCCGCTCCAGAGCGGGCACAATGCCGCCCGCCAGCGCGATATGGTTGTTTTTGATGAGTACGCCGTCAGAGAGGTCGAGGCGGTGATTCTGTCCCCCTCCACAGCGGACGGCATTCTTGTCGATCACGCGCAGGCCGGGCGCGGTTTTGCGCGTATCGAGGATGCGCGCCTTCGTTCCTGACACGGCCTCCACGAATTTGCGGGTCAGGGTGGCGATCCCACTCATGCGCTGCAGAAAATTCAGGATGACGCGTTCGCAGGAAAGGATCACCCGCGCATTGTGTCGGACCACGGCGACGGATTGTCCCGGGTGCAGCCGGACACCGTCAAAAATCTCAGGATGTGTGGTGACTTCGTAGTGGGCGGTAACGGCTCCGTCGAGAGCGGCATACACATCGAGAATGCGCGCCACACAACCGATTCCGGCGAGGATGCACTCCTGCTTGGAAACGATCGTCGCGGTGGCCCGCTGATTGGGGTCGATGCAGGCGTAACTGGTGGCATCGCGCGTTGCCCGGTCTTCGAGCAATGCGTTTTCCAGGATTGCCGTCAGGCGTCGTGAATTCCAGTCCATAAAGTGTAGGGACGGACGCATTCGTCCGTCCGGGGATCGTAGCCCCATTTGCGCTCGTCGCCGACCCCGAATCGAGATCACTTGCGCGATTAGGCAAAACCCGTCGAGCTTCGCTCGACCCCCGGACGAATGCGACCGGGGCTACATTTAGCATCCTATTTCTTTCTGTTTACTCTTTGCTTTCTCCTGCAGGACCAGGAGTTCCTGGCCCCGCCTTCGCAGTCCTTCCACCACTTTCGCTGGAGCTTTGGCGAGAAACTGCTCGTTCCCCAGTTGCTTCTGGTTGTTGGCCAACTCTTTTTCGATCTTCTCCAGTTCCTTCTGCAGGCGGTCACGCTCAGCGCCTACGTCGATCTTTCTCTCGTAGATCACGTGCACATCGAAGCGCGCCGTGCCGCGTGCGCCAGTCCGGCTGGCGAGAGAACTCTTCACGAAAGTGATCTTCTCCACATTGGCCAACCGCTCGACCGCACCCTGATTGTGCTCAATCATCTTGCGAATGTCCACCTCGTGCGCGAAGACCTCGATGGGCACCTTCACCTTGGGCTCAACCTTCAATTCTGCTCGCAGGTTGCGCACGCTGACGATCAAATCCTGCAGGATCGCCATCTCGGTTTCGGCCGCGAGGTCAAGTTGCTGCTCGTCCGCCTGCGGGTATTCCGCCAGCGCAATCGACTTCAGCGGAGGCTTGCCTTCGTAGATCGCCTGCCAGATTTCCTCCGTGATAAACGGCATCACGGGATGGAGCAGGCGAAGCGATGCGTCGAACAGATTGACCAGGTTGGCGCAGGCTGCCTTCGCTGTGCTCTTGTCTGCACCCTCTTCGTAATTCAGGCGCGGCTTGATCAGTTCCAGATACCAGTCGCAAAACTCGCCCCAGAAAAAGTCATAGATGCGATTGGCAGCCTCGTGGAAGCGGTAGGTCGCGAGCGCGTCGTTCACGTCGGCCACAACACGATTGAAGCGGGAAAGAATCCAACGGTCTTCAAGGGTGGAGCGGTGAAATCTGGCGATGCCGTGATCAGAGTAGCCGGAACTTTGTCCCGGCAGGACCGGGTCAGAGATCCGGTCCCACACAAACCCAATACGGTCGACGTTCATGAACATGAACCGCGCGGCATTCCAGATCTTGTTGGCGAAGGCGCGGTAGCC
>JBARBI010000100.1:0-2013 GCA_049792875.1 Candidatus Sulfotelmatobacter sp. | reverse complement strand
CTGTTCCAGTGAGCGTAAGCCGGCCTTTTTGCCGCTGAATCCCCGCAAAGGCTCGGGCACATGGCGATTCCATCCGGAGGCATCGAGCAGCCAGCCGAAAATTCCGACGCCGGCGATGCGGTGGAGTACGCGCTCGCCCGGTGTGTCGAGTAGTGATATGCATTCAGGGGGTGGAAGTCCCCTATGGACCGTTAATGACCGGAACCATCCGTCTAAGCAAGGGTGTCCGCCGCGAGGCGGAATCTGAAGAAAGCCCATGACGAAATCCCGGAAGCGACGTACAGGAAGCAGTCGTGCAGCTGGCGGCTGCGGCGGATATAAGGCCAACGTGGTTTGGGTGACCCGGCCAGGGACGGGAAAGCCCGATTGTCATTCGGAGACCGCATGGTAGATCCGACGCGTACGGGAGAAGAAGGCATGTCTTACCTCGAGAGATCTCCATTCTGGTCCGCTCACCCGGACTACCGAAGCAGCAATGCGACAGGACAGGAAGGGAGAAGTCAGCAGAGGCCATAGTAGCCCCACCGGGCGAAGGGCCGAATCTTTAATGCAAGGAGCAGAGGGGCGATTTCGATGAACGCGGGGCGGCAGAAAGACGACCCTCACCACGGCGGCGGCGGGGCGGGCGGAACTCGTTTCACGCAGCATGGAAGGCAGCAAGCGTTTACGGCATTTGCTCAACAACGAGCCTTGACAGTCGGTTTGATGGAGCTGGTGTGCGACCCGAAGAACCTTCTTCGAGCGTACCGGCGGGTTTATTCCAATAAGGGAAAGCCGGGCGTGGACGGGATGTCTGTTCACGAACTGGCCGACTGGCTTCGGGAAAACAGCGCGGCGTTGACGGCTTCACTGCGGAATGGGACCTACCGGCCCCAACCCGTTCGTGGAGTATCGATCCCGAAGCCGGGAGGAGGACAACGCCAGTTGGGGATTCCCGTGGTTGTGGATCGTCTGGTTCAACAGATGATTCTGCAAGTGCTGGACCCCATCTTCGATCCCACTTTTTCAAATTCCAGCTACGGATTCCGGCCTGCCCGCAGCGCTCATATGGCGCTGGAACAGGCCCGGAAATACGTAGCGCAGGAAGGGCGCGGGTTTGTTGTGGATCTCGACCTCGAAAAGTTCTTCGACCAAGTGAACCACGATATCCTCATGTCCCGAATCGCGCGCAGGATCGGCGACAAACGCCTGCTCCTCGTCATTCGGCGTTTTCTTCAGGCCGGCATGATGCAGGACGGGGTGTGCGTAGCCCGCGACGAGGGAACCCCACAAGGTGGTCCGCTCTCCCCTTTACTGGCCAATCTGCTGCTGGACGATCTCGACCAGTTGCTGGACAGCCGCGACCATCGCTTCTGCCGCTATGCCGACGATTGCAATATCTATGTGCGATCTCTGGCGGCGGGGCAGCGGGTGATGGAATCGGTTACCCGGTTTCTGGAAGAGAAACTCAAGCTCCGGGTGAATCGTGAAAAGAGCGCCGTCGCTCCGGTCGGAGAACGAAAGTTCCTCGGCCATCGGCTGCTTTTGAACGGCAAGCTCGGTATCTCTCCCAAAAGCGTAGACCGCGCCAAGGAGAAGATCCGGCAGATTACCCGCCGCAACCGGGGCGTTAGTTTCCCGCAGGTAATCGTTGAACTCAATTCGTTTCTCGTGGGCTGGCTCACCTACTATCGCTTTGCCGCGATCAGGGGTGAATTGGGCCGCATGGACGAATGGATTCGACGAAAACTGCGCTGCTATCGCCTTCGGCAACGCAAGCGCGGCAGGTCCATTTTCGGCTTACTCCGGAAACTGGGCGTGTCTGCGGCATCGGCTGGCCGCGTGGGAAGTTCCGGTAAAGGGCCGTGGCGTCTCGCCGATTGCCCCCCGGTCCACAAAGCTATGTCGATCAGATGGTTTCACACTCAGGGACTCGTCTCACTGGTCGCCAAATATGACTCGTTACACCATTAAATGAAACCGCCGTATACAAACAAGTACGTACGGTGGTGTGGGAGGACGGGGCCGCGAGGC
>JBARBI010000099.1:0-43000 GCA_049792875.1 Candidatus Sulfotelmatobacter sp. | reverse complement strand
GAGAATTTTATTTCCCTTATCGTCAGTGCTCTCACCGCGAACCCCGCACTGTGGGCCAAGACGGTGTTGTTGGTTACCTACGATGAAAATGGCGGATTTTTTGATCATGTTCCACCGGTGACAGCACCTCCGGGCACGCCTGGCGAATATGTGACCGCGCCTGCGGTTCCGGATCCGTCCGTAATCGGCAGTCCGGCGATCACCGGGCCGATTGGGTTAGGTTTTCGCGTGCCTATGTTGGTCATCTCGCCGTTCAGTCGCGGCGGATTCGTGTCCTCGGACCTCTTCGATCACACTTCGGTTTTACGATTTCTCGAAACTCGATTCGGTGCCGAAGTGCCCAATTTGAGCGCCTGGCGCCGGGCCACGGTAGGAGACTTAACGAGCGCGTTCAATTTCAAGAATCCCGACCAGTCGATTCCGAGTTTGCCGCCCACTCTGCAAGGCGATGCACAGGCGATCTTAGAATGCGCGGCCAACCTGGCTGGAACGACACCATTCATAGTGCCAGCCACGCAGACCCTTCCGACTCAGGAATCCGGGACACCGAGTCGTCCCAGCGGAACATGCTAGCCAGGATTATGAGAAGAAGAGGCTTCCGGCCAGGTCGGCGTCAAGTCTGGTACTAAGGTCCCCGCCTTTTTGGACCGCCTTGGTGAAAGTCGTCCAAGGCGCGACAAAACGCAGCGCCCCGCAGAAACAGCAACTGTGGATCTCGCGGCGGTCCCACGCTGTTTACAGCTTTCAAGTAATCGAGTTCCCGGCGAACGGAGAAGTTCCACCGTGATTCCCGGAACCTGGGCGAGGTCCTCGAACAGTTGGTCACGGAATCGGAGGGCCGGCACGTATTCAGCCAGCCCCTTCATCCAGACAAAAAACTCGAGCCTTGTGTCTTGGAATCCCAACCGGGACGGCTGCGTGATAAAATCAAAACCGATCCGGATGCCGGACTTCACACTCTTCGCCACACGTTTTTGACGGAGGCTGGGGAGTATACGGACGCCTACGCTGTAGTACATCGCCGGGCACGACACCATAAGACCACGATGCGGTGTGTGCACCCTCGGGCGGAGTCAGTCAGCCGGGCGTTCGGGCGGACAATTGAAAACAAGTTAATTGTTAGTGTGCGGAAGTGGTGGAACTGGCAGACACACCATCTTGAGGGGGTGGCGCCGAAAGGCGTGGGGGTTCAAATCCCCCCTTCCGCACCAATTTTAACGCTGTAGATTGAATAGGTTACAGGCAGCTACCTAGTTTCGTACAATTATCGTTTGAGTGCTTCCGGCGGGCTCTGCTTCTCTCGGAGGCTTTCATGCTCAGCGTCTACACTCGTCACTACCCTCCTTGGACGCAGACTGATCGCTATTACAGACAGTAGAATTCCGTTTTTCGCCCGATCCAGAAACCATCAGGGTCCTCGTTGACCGTCTGGCCCCGCCAGAGGCACGAGTTACCGACTTCGGGAGCACACATCGCCGACTTCACTCGATCCGCTCTCCGGTTAGCTGGCCAGAGGATTGACGGCCTTCAGCACCGGTCTGGCCAGTCGTTTTAGTCTACGGGAGATTCTCTGAGCGGTGCCTAACGTTTCGTCATCTATAATCGCCGTTCTCCCGCGATCCGACTCTTCAGGCAGGCGCGTTCCCCCCAACGCGTGCTTTGGAGCGAACAAGCTGAGGATCCGACTCCCTCAGAGTACCTGGTGCGTCCTCGAGTGGTCCATTGTCTGCGTCATCGCTGACCAGCCGAACCGCCAACCGCAGGGCCTCGATCTCGCGACCTAACTGCTCTATGAGCATTTCTTTGGTTCGCAGAACGTCGTAGACCTCGCGCATGTCACCCTCCTGGAAAACGAAGTTAACATCGACTCTGATCCCGCCGTCGCACCGGTGAGGCGGGTCCGAGCACTTCATACTTCTACGGGGCCCGACGACCTCTGACTTCAGATGGTTCTATGCGGAACTGACACCTAGGCCGGATATACACCAGACGAGTGACCGGTACAGCTCGAAGAGCCTAGCCTCCTCATGATCGGCGGTCGAGTTCGATCTCATCCAGCAGGGCCAGCACTATAAGGATTGCTCTTCCTCATGTGGAATTACATGAGGCAGTTTCTGTAGGACACCTATGGAAAACACGGTATCTGGTCGGGGCAAGCGCCTTAGCGGGTTCCACGGGTCTGAGAGCATCGGGCGAGCGTTGCGGTAGCAAAGGACCGCCAAAGTCATACGAGTTGAGGCACGCGCTCCGGGTTCTCCGGGGGAGTCGGTCTGCGTGGAGAAAGAACGACTAGCGCAGCTTGGCGGTACGCTCGAGATATCTTCTGGCGAAGTAGGCGCGATCGTGGCCGCGATGGTTCCAGCCATGGAATCGGATCGTCCCATAATCAACGCGCCGTAGCAGGTTCGGGAAACATCGGTACTTCCGGACGGGCCATCCTGTAGTCTCCGCTTTCTGCGCAACCTCCTAGGAAAGCTGCACCTCTAAGCTGTCCGACGAGGGCCCATCACAGCCCGATTGGAATGACGGTCAACCTCGTCGGGTGGACGCCTGAGTATTTGCGTCCCCCGGAAGTCGTATCGATCAATCCGCGCAGCCCGCAGCAGCGAAGCAACACCGGGTAAGCGAAGGATGATCGGAGGAGAAAGCAAAATGGGCATTCGCTCTATTCGCGCAGTCTTGTTCGCATTCGTAGTGCTCGTGTTGTCATCGGCTTCGTTTGGTCAAGTTCGCATCTCCGTGAGGTTCGGTCCGCCTGCTCTGCCTGTATACGAGCAACCCCTTTGTCCCGGCGAAGGCTACATCTGGACGCCCGGGTACTGGGCATGGAGTGACGACGCTGGCGACTACTTCTGGGTGCCCGGCACCTGGGTAGAGGCTCCAGAAGTTGGTTTCCTCTGGACCCCGCCGTTTTGGGGTTGGGAGGGTGGCGTTTTCATTTTTCATGAGGGGTACTGGGGGCCGCATGTCGGCTTCTATGGCGGCATCGACTACGGCTTTGGCTACTTCGGGGAAGGGTTCGAAGGCGGACGATGGGACAACGGACGGTTCTTCTACAACCGGTCGGTGACCAATATCAACGTCACCAACATGCACAACGTTTATAACGAAACTGTTGTCAATCGCACAGAGAATCGTGTGAGCTACAACGGAGGCGCTGGCGGCGTCACGGCACGTCCAACGCCGCAGCAAGAGGAAGCCGAACGCGAGCGGCACTTGCCGCCGGCGGCGGCTCAGACTCAGCAGGCGCAGGCTGCGCGCGGAAACCGGGAACTGTGGGCGTCGGCGAATCACGGCAAGCCCCCAGTCGCCGCTACCGCCAAGCCGGGAGAGTTCAGCGCTCGCGAAGCCGTGCCCGCCCGCGAAGCCGGTGGCACGTATAACCCTCCTGCGAACCGAGAGGGTGGTGAGCGGCGAGCCACGCCCGGCGGTGGGGACGGCGTCGCACCCCCGGCGAAGGTCGTCCACCCTAAAGACATTCCGCCCGAGGAACGCCCCGCTGCGCCCAATACTGGGAGTCCGAAGATGGACCAGAAGTATCAGCAACAGCAGGAGAAATTGCAACAAAAGCAGGATCAGGAACGGCAGAAATTGCAGCAGAAGCAGGACCAGGAGCATCAGCGCCTTACGCAACAAAAAGCGAACGATGCAAAGCAGCAACAAGTCGAGCAGAAGCACCAGCTGCAGACGCAGCAATTGCAGCAAAGGCACGAACAACAGCAACAGAAGCTGCGGCAGAGCCAGCCGCCGCCGAGTCGGGCTCAGGCTGAGCCTCAGAAAAAGCAGTAGCCGTTCACTGTCGCGGACCGGTAGGGGTGGGACATCTGCTAACCGGCGATGTCCCGCCGGCGATTGCCATGGCGAGCGACTCTAGCTGGCAACAAATCCTGGAAGACGACTTTTGAGTTTACATGGGCCTCCGGCCTACTGAGAAGATGAAAGCGCATAGCTAAGGTTCATTGATTCCCGATAGGTTACCCGCGATTTTCGACGGAGTGAGAGGTGCATCCAAGTGCGATTCATGGAGGCACTTATGAAGTAGCCGTCCTTGTCCGTCTGGGTGCTGGCTGCGGCCAGCTTTTTCTTCGTGGGCTACCTGGTTTTTTCGTCTCTTCCTGACCTTCGCCGTTACATCCGAATAGGCACCATGTAGGCGGCCAGGCTGGCAACAGCTTCGTGGCGGCAAACTATCCCAGATGGTTCGCCGACGTGCGGCGATCCACGGCGTTCCTACAGGAAATACCTTAGAGCCCGCCATCCGGTGGTCATGGTACGAATGCATGCGGTGAAGAGGTTCAGGCGAATGGGGGGGAATGCCGACTCTCGTCCGGCTTGATGTGGATTCCCTTCCGTGGCGCGCTTCGGTCAGCTGGCGGCTAGCGTGCACGTAATTTCTCCGATTCACTTCAGGCCATTGCCGATGGCAGCGCTGTGACTGGAATTACTCCTTGTTTCAGGAGGAACGATGAAAAGATCTAACGCCCTCGACGCTACGCCCACCGCAATGGAGAACGCTCCTCCGCCAGTCTCGCAGAACAACGGCTCCAGGAACGGAAAGTCGAAACCGTCGGAGGGGTCCTTGGATTTAACGGTCATTCTGGCCAGTCTCCAGACCATGCGCGATGGTGACTTCACCGTGCGGCTTCCGGGTACTTGGGTAGGGCTCGCTGGAAAAGTTGCGGACACGTTTAACGAAATCGTCGCTGCGAATCAGCACATGGCGCAGGAACTGAAGCGCGTCGGCCAAGTGGTCGGCAAGCAAGGCAAGACGCGCGAGCGGACCCGGTTCCATGAGTCCAGAGGCGCCTGGGGTGAGATGGAGGTTTCGGTCAACACACTGGTGGAGGACTTGCTTCGACCTACCGCCGAAGTCACCCGCGCTATCGCTGCGGTCGCGCAAGGCGATCTTACTCAAACCGTCAGGCTCGACGTGGATGGGCGGCCTTTAGAGGGCGAGTTTCTGCGGTCCGCCAACCTTGTGAACACGATGATTCAGCAGCTCGGCGTATTCACGGCGGAAGTGACGCGCGTTGCGCGCGAAGTCGGCACCGAAGGTAAGTTGGGCGGCCAGGCACAAGTGCCCGACGTTGCCGGAACGTGGAAGGATCTCACCGACAACGTCAACCTGCTGGCCAGCAACTTGACCGGCCAGGTGCGCAATATCGCCGAAGTCGCGACCGCTGTGGCCAGCGGTGATTTATCGCGCAAGATTACGGTCGATGTGCGCGGCGAGATTTTGCAGCTAAAAGAAGCCATCAACACGATGGTGGACCAGTTGCGGTCGTTCGCTTCGGAAGTTACACGCGTGGCCCGCGAAGTGGGCACTGATGGCAAGCTCGGCGGCCAGGCCGTCGTGCCCGGGGTGGCCGGAACGTGGAAGGATCTCACCGACTCGGTGAACGCTATGGCCGGCAATCTGACGGCTCAGGTGCGTAACATCGCAGAGGTCACCACGGCAGTAGCCCGCGGCGATTTGTCGCGAAAAATTACGGTCGACGTGAAGGGCGAAATCCTCGAACTCAAAGACACCATCAATACGATGGTGGATCAGCTCAACGCTTTCGCCGGAGAAGTCACGCGCGTCGCTCGCGAAGTCGGCACGGAAGGCAAACTGGGCGGGCAGGCTCAGGTGCCCGGCGTCGGTGGTACTTGGAAGGACTTGACCGACAACGTGAACTTCATGGCCAGCAACCTGACGGGCCAGGTGCGAAATATCGCCGAAGTCGCTACGGCAATTGCCAGTGGAGACTTGTCGCGCAAGATCACAGTGGATGTGCGCGGCGAGATTCTGCAGCTGAAAGAAACTCTCAATACAATGGTCGATCAGCTCAACCGTTTCGCGGGCGAAGTAACACGTGTGGCCCGCGAAGTCGGTACGGAAGGCCGGTTGGGCGGCCAGGCCAATGTGCCCGGCGTCGCTGGCACCTGGAAGGATCTTACCGATTCGGTGAACTCCATGGCCGGTAATCTCACCGGCCAGGTCCGAAACATTGCCGAGGTTACGACAGCCGTAGCCCGTGGCGATTTGTCGCGCAAGATCACGGTCGACGTGAAAGGCGAAATTCTTGAATTAAAGAACACCATCAATACGATGGTCGACCAGCTCAACGCGTTCGCTGGCGAAGTGACGCGCGTGGCTCGGGAAGTGGGTACGGAAGGCAAACTGGGTGGTCAGGCGCAAGTGCCCGGTGTGGCCGGCACGTGGAAGGATCTCACTGACAACGTGAACTTCATGGCCAGCAACCTGACTGGCCAAGTCCGAAACATCGCTGAAGTGGCGACGGCCGTGGCGCGGGGCGATCTATCGCGCAAGATCACCGTCGACGTGAAAGGCGAGATTCTCGAACTCAAAGATACCATCAATACGATGGTCGACCAGTTGCGGTCATTCGCGTCGGAAGTGACGCGCGTGGCTCGCGAAGTCGGCACCGACGGGAAACTGGGCGGCCAGGCTCTCGTGCCCGGCGTCGGCGGGACGTGGAAAGATCTCACCGACTCGGTGAACTCCATGGCCAGTAACTTGACCGGCCAGGTGCGTAACATCGCCGAAGTGTCGACGGCAATTGCGAGCGGTGACTTGTCGAAGAAGATTACTGTCAATGTGAGCGGCGAAATTCTGCTACTGAAAGAGACCATCAACACGATGGTGGACCAACTCAACGCGTTCGCCGCCGAAGTGACGCGTGTGGCCCGCGAAGTAGGCTCCGAGGGCAAGCTCGGTGGCCAGGCGCAGGTCCCCGGCGTCGCAGGTACGTGGAAAGACCTCACCGATTCGGTGAACTCGATGGCTGGAAACTTAACTGGCCAAGTGAGAAACATCGCTGAGGTGACAACGGCTGTGGCACGCGGTGACTTATCGCGCAAGATCACGGTCGACGTTAAGGGCGAAATTCTTGAATTAAAAAACACCATCAATACCATGGTGGATCAGCTCAACGCCTTTGCAGCCGAGGTCACGCGCGTGGCCCGCGAAGTCGGCACCGACGGGAAACTGGGCGGACAAGCGCAGGTGCCCGATGTAGCCGGAACATGGAAGGACCTCACCGACAACGTTAACGTCATGGCGGTTAACCTCACCGAGCAGGTACGCGGCATCGTCAAAGTCGTAACGGCCGTGGCCAACGGCGATCTGACGCAGAAGCTCGCCGTGAACGCTAAGGGCGAAGTAGCGGCCCTGGCAGAAACCATCAACAATATGACGGGCACGCTGGCCACTTTCGCGGATCAGGTCACGACCGTCGCACGTGAAGTGGGCGTAGAGGGGCGTCTCGGTGGCCAGGCCAACGTGCCGGGCGCAGCGGGCACGTGGAAGGATCTCACCGGCAACGTCAATCTGCTCGCCGACAACCTTACCAACCAGGTACGAGCGATTGCAGAAGTAGCGACCGCGGTGACCAAAGGCGACCTGACCCGGTCCATTCAGGTCGAAGCCAGCGGTGAGGTCGCCGAGTTGAAGGACAACATCAACACCATGATCGACAATCTGCGGCTCACGACGGACCGCAATACCGAACAAGACTGGCTCAAGACTAACCTGGCACGCTTCACTGGAATGCTGCAGGGTCAGCGCGATCTGGCGACCGTCGGCCGGATGTTGCTCTCAGAGCTGGCGCCACTGGTGAACGCGCAGCAAGGCGTGATCTATCAGATGGAAACTGAGGAATCAGCCGGCATGGTATTGTTGTCGGCCTTTGCCGACGACGGTGAAAGCGGGCACCTGCGCCGCTTGAAGATCGGAGACGGACTGGTCGGACAGGTAGCGGCGGAAAAGCGTCGCATGTTGATTTCTGATCTGCCGGAACAAACAGTTCCGATCCGTTCCGGTCTGTTCCAATCGGTTCCGAAGAACGTCATCGTGCTCCCTGTGCTTTTCGAAGATCGGGTCAAGGCGGTGATTGAACTTGCTTCTCTGAGTGCGTTCACCGCGTCACATCTGGCGTTCCTCGAACAACTCACGGCCAGCATCGGCATCGTGCTGAACAGCATTGAAGCAACGATGCAGACCGAAGGATTGCTCAAGCAGTCGCAGCAGCTTGCGGCTGAACTTCAGACCCAACAGAAGGAGTTGCAGCAGACTAACGAGCAGCTGGCGCAAAAAGCCCAGCAGCTCGCCGAACAAAACGTCGAAGTGGAACGCAAGAACCAGGAAATTGAGCAGGCCCGCCGCGCACTGGAGGAGAAGGCGAAAGAACTCGCTCTTACCTCCAAGTACAAATCGGAGTTCCTAGCCAACATGTCGCACGAGTTGCGCACGCCACTCAATAGCATCCTTGTTCTCGGGCAGCAACTCAGTGAGAACCCCGATCACAATCTGACGCCGAAGCAAGTCGAATTCGCACGCACGATTCACGGCGCCGGAACTGACTTGTTGAACCTAATCAGCGACATTCTCGACCTTTCCAAAATCGAGTCGGGGACGGTGTCAGTCGAGGCCGAAGAAGTTTTCTTCGCCAACCTGCTCGAAATGGTGGCTCGTCCCTTCCGCCACGAAGCGGAGAGCCGGCGGCTTGCTTTCGAGGTCCAGTCCGATCCGCACCTTACGCGCAGTTTGGTCACTGACTCAAAGCGATTACAACAGGTGTTGAAGAATTTGCTGTCGAACGCTTTCAAGTTCACCGAGCATGGTTCGGTTCGCATGGCGGTTTCGGTGGCTACGAAAGGATGGAGCGAACACCATCCCATCCTCAGCGGAGCCGCTTCGGTGGTTGCCTTCGAAGTCACAGACTCGGGTATCGGTATTGCACTCGACAAGCAGCGCATCATTTTCGAAGCTTTTCAGCAGGCAGACGCCAGCACCAGCCGAAAGTACGGCGGGACAGGATTAGGACTTGCCATCAGCCGGGAACTGGCCAGCTTGCTGGGCGGTGAAATTCAACTGCGAAGCATCCCCGGTCAAGGGAGCACCTTCACGCTTTATCTGCCTCTTACCTACGTGGGGCCATCCGCGTCGAAGCTGACGACGCCGGACTGGAGGACATCGTCGCCTGCCCTGCCGCTGCAGCTGTCGAACATCGTTGTTTCAGAACGCCCGGTTGAGCAAATTGCCGATGATCGCAACAATCTGCATCCCGACGACGCAGTGCTGCTCATCGTGGAAGACGACCTACATTACGCTCGTGTACTTTGTGATCTGTCGCGCGATAAGGGATTCAAGGTTCTTGTGGCTCTGCGCGGCACGGAAGCTCTCACTCTCGCTCGCGAGTTTCATCCCACAGCCGTGTCGTTGGATGTTTTCCTGCCCGACATGCTGGGTTGGACTGTGCTCAATCATTTGAAACAGGACCCGGCCACCCGGCACATCCCGGTGCAGATGCTGACCCTCGACGAAGACCGACATCATGGCTTGGCTCGTGGCGCATTTGCTTTCGTCACCAAGCCGACGAGTCCGGAGGAGTTGGAGTCGGCGCTTTCACGAATCAAAGAGTACGTCGCACCGCGCCGTAAGAAGCTACTGATTGTCGAGGATAATCCGGCGGAGCAACTGAGTATCCGCGAACTGCTGGGCTATGACGACATCGATGTCACCCTCGCCTCCACAGGTGCCGAGGCGCTGGACGTCGTGGCCCGGGAGCCGTTCGATTGCGTCGTGCTCGACCTGCGCTTGCCCGACATGACCGGTTTTGACATTATGGAGCGCATGCAGGATATTCCCGCCGTGAGTGACCTGCCGGTCGTCGTGTTTACCGGGAAGGAATTGTCTCCGGAGGAAGACGCACGCTTACACACGCTGGCTCGCAGCGTGGTCGTCAAAGGCGTGGAGTCACCTGAGCGGTTGCTGGATGAGACCGCGCTCTTCCTGCATCGGGTGGTAGCGGATCTTCCCGAGGAAAAGCAGAAGATGCTGGACCGGCTGCACCGATCCGATGAGGCGCTCGTGGGAAAGAAAGTGCTGGTGGTTGACGACGACATGCGCAACATTTTCGCCCTCAGCAGCGTGCTGGAGCGCCGCGGAATGGCAGTGCTGACGGCGGGGACCGGGCGCGAGGCAATCTCTATGCTGGAATCAACTCCCGATGTCGCCATCGTGCTGATGGACATTATGATGCCGGAAATGGACGGATATGCGACCATGCAGGTGATTCGGCAGAATACTTCCTTCCGAAGGCTGCCCATTATTGCCCTGACTGCGAAGGCGATGAAGGGCGACCGCGAAAAGTGTCTAGAAGCGGGCGCGTCGGAATATCTGGCGAAGCCGGTTAACACCGAGCAACTACTCTCGGCTCTGCGCATGTGGCTGCACCGGTAAGCATCGGGTCGGTGATCAGATCAGATCAAGGGGAACGTAAAGGTGGGACAATCATGGGCGTCCACGAAAAAGTGAACATTCTCATGGTCGACGACCAGCCGGGCAAACTGCTCAGCTATGAGGCAATCCTGGCCGAACTGGGAGAAAACCTGGTTAAGGCGACTTCCGCCAAGGAAGCGCTCGAAAAACTGCTCAAGACCGACGTTGCCATCGTGTTGATGGACGTAAGCATGCCGGAGATAGATGGGTTCGAGCTCGCCGAGATGATTCGCCAACATCCGCGGTTTCAGAAAACCGCCGTGATCTTTATTTCGGCTGTGCACTTGACGGACCTCGACCGCTTAAAGGGCTACCAGCACGGGGCAGTGGATTATCTTTCCGTTCCAATTGTTCCGGAGGTGTTGCGGGCGAAAGTGAGAGTATTCGCCGAACTGCACAGAAAGAACCGGCAACTCGAACGCTTGAACGGTGAACTCGAGCAACGGGTCGTCGAGCGGACTCGCGAAATGGAACTAAAAGCGATTGCACTGCAACAAATCAACATCGACCTCGCCCAGAAGAATCAGGAATTGGATGCAATTGTGCACACCGCTCCGGATATCATTTTCAGTCGGCAATCGGATGGATCGCGCGACTACATCAGCGGCCGATTCTACGAATACACAGGCGCAGCCCCAGGCTCGGCGGTTGGGCTGGGCTGGCTGGAACATATGCACGCCGACGATCGCGAGCGGAGCCTGGCACACTGGCTGCACTGCGCGCAGTCGGGGCAAGATTATGAATCCGAATATAGGCTGCGCGGTGCAGATGGGCTCTACCGCTGGTTCCGGGCTCGTGCCGTTCCCCTTCGAGATCCGAACGGAGCCATTCTCAAATGGTACGGAACTTGTTCTAACATCCATGACAGTAAAACCCTGGAACAATCAATTCGTGATGACGCCGTTGAGCTAGAACGGATGGTGGACATTAGAACGGCGGAACTCAGACGCCTTTCCAGCCGCCTGATAACATTGCAGGACGAAGAACGGCGCCGGATTGCGCGCGAAATTCATGACGGCCTGGGACAAGAACTGGCTGCGGCCAAGATGATTCTCGACGGAATTCTCTCCAAAGATTCCTCGCCAGCCATGCGCCAAGCAGCCTCGGACGCGAGCGAACTGGTGGACTGCGCCATCAAGCAAGTTCGAACGATTTCCCATCTGCTGCATCCGCCTCTTCTCGACGAAGTAGGTCTGGTCTCTGCACTTCGCTGGTATCTGGAAGGGCTTTCAGAACGCAGTGGAATCGAGATTCGCCTGGAGTTTGATCCTCCTGATCTCGGGCGGCTCAAGCCTGATCTGGAAACTGCTATCTTCCGCATCATCCAGGAGGCCCTGACGAACATGTTCCGGCATTCCGGTGCGCATCATGGGGACGTGAGCCTGAGGGAAAAGGAAGGGCACATCGTGGTTACTGTCCGCGACGATGGAAAAGGAATCGAAGAGCAAGTTATTCAATTGCGCCCGGAGAGCGTGGGCGTAGGCATTGGCGGGATGCGACAACGCGTGAGCGAACTCGGCGGGCGCCTGCGACTGGCAAATGCCAATCCCGGTACAATCGTCGAGGTCGTTGTGCCCTCCCGTCGACGAGAACGTGTGGTCCCGGTAGGGGCCTGAACCGCGCGGCAGTCCTCGGTGCGGTGGACCCGTTGATCCTCCACCTGCGCATGCGCGACAGGTGAAGAAGCCGCCGCGCATGCCGCCGGAGTGTGAACGAACACGCTGCGAGTGATTCAGAAATTAAGGGTCTCCGTTCCGGGGACCCTGTGTCGGTTGTGCGCGCACTTAGTTCAATGATCTGCGGCCGCCGCCTCCGAGAAGGTGGCTGACGAGCGAGATCAAGAAAAGAACCAGGAAGACAACAAAAAGTATCTTTGCTACCCCGGCCGCCGCAATCGCTATACCGGTAAAGCCCAGCACCGCGGCGATCAGAGCCACTACAAAAAACATTAGCGCCCAATAAAGCATGGTCGGCCTCCTATGTGATTTTGCGACTTACATCATATGCAGGAAGATAACTTCGGACTATCCGCGCCACTCTGTATGCACTGCGGTCAGTTCCTGTACCCGCGTTGATGACTTCTCAAAGAGGGAGCGGATGCCGATCGTTCCAGAGGACCAGCACCCGCTGGGGGCGTTGTCGAGTGAGCTGAAGATTAAATCTGGCACGCGCAACCTGCAATACCTTAAAGCCTGTACGCGACCTGAGAAAGCGTTGGGCTGAAGCATTGAGTTCGAGTGTGTTTTCTGAATGAAGATCTTTTGCCGTGTACGGGGTCTGCCGGATAGTACCAACGATACTCAAGAGCTACCGTTGCCCTCGCAGGACGAGCAGCAGGTGCTCACATCGAGCACAGAGGAGGACGCAAACAATGAGACGACATTCTTCGCGATTGCCGAGATATCTCCTAGTACTGAGCATGTGTTCCATCTTCATCGGCGTGAGTTGGTCCGATGACAAGGACCAATCCGACATTGCCAAGCGAATCGACGCGTCTGCCAACGTGCTGAACGAAATTATGGCGACGCCCGACAAAGCGATTCCTGACAAGGTCATGAGCGATGCCAAGTGCGTCGCGGTGATCCCATCGATGGTGAAGATCGCGGTCGGGATCGGCGGTAATCACGGCAAAGGCGTTGCGACCTGCAGAACCGCCACTGGTTGGAGCGCTCCAGCTCCGGTCACCATTACTGGCGGGAGTTGGGGTCTGCAGCTTGGGGGCCAGGCCGTGGATCTGGTTATGATCGTGACCAACGATCAGGGCATGCAACACCTGCTCTCCAGCAAGTTTAAACTCGGTGCCGACGCATCGGCGGCCGCGGGCCCTGTGGGTCGAGATGCCGCCGCGGACACCGACATCAAAATGAGAGCGGAAGTGTTGACCTATTCCCGCGCTCGCGGTCTCTTCGCTGGGATCGACCTGAGTGGCGCCGTTCTCAATCAAGACAAGGACGAGACGCGCGTACTCTACGGAAGGTTTGTGCCCTTTGCTGACATCCTCAGTGGAAGAGTGCAGCCCACAGCCGTCAGCGAACCGTTTCTGGCTGCGGTGCGGAAATACTCGGTGCAGAGCAAGGAATCCAGCAGGAACGACTCAGGTAGTATCCGCGGACCCGCGCCGGAGTCAAAGTAACTGTTCCATAAGGATTGATTGATCGCGGGAAGGGCCCGGCGCCACAAGCCGGGCTCGCAACCGAGCCCTATGGAAATGAAATTCACGCCATAGGAGGACCTATGTTCACAATTCCTTTGGTGATCTTAATCTTGCTCTTACTCGGCGCACTGCGAACCTGGCCTTGCAGCCGCTCCTGGGGATACCACCAAGCGGAGGGTTGGGTCTGGTGCTGGTGGGTGTTCTGTTGGTGCTTTTCCCCGGCCGCGTGTGAGAGACCAAGCTGGAATCGATGTATCGATTCAATAGACGATAATTGCTATCCAATAGGTGGGAGTCTCTACTCCCACCTTTCTCTTTTCTCTTTATTACCGGACAATCCCCTCGATCGGTCTGCCGCGCGAACTTTATTCAGCAATTATTCTCTGATGCAGCTTAACGCGAAATCTTCGCCCGAACCTTACAGGACTCCCCCCAACTACTTACAGATGTGACCCGATAGAAGAGTCCCGCCGGTTTCCCTACTCTATGTCCACGCTCACGGTTCTCCCGGGAGCACAAACTCTCAGGCACCTGGAGGAAGACCACCATGGCAACTTGCGCGATTTCAGCGACAGAAGCAAACGTCATTCCTGCAACCCCCAGCAAGGGGCGCGATCAATCCCAGCTCAATCTCGTCAGACGGGCACAGTCGGGCGACGAACAAGCCTTTGCCACTCTGTTTCAGCAACACAAGAGCCGTGTTTATTCCGTCTGCCTGCTGATGACAAGGCACGTTGCCGAGGCTGAGGATCTGACCCAGGAAGCTTTTCTTCAGGTTTTTCGCACGGTTGGTTCGTTTCGTGGCGATGCCGCGTTCTCGACGTGGCTTTATCGCGTGGCTGTCAACACCGTGCTGATGAAGCTTCGCCGGCGCAAATCGCCGCCCACGGTCTCTTTGGATGAGCCCGTGAGCGCCGAGTCGCCCACACTGCGGCGCGATTTCGGCAAGGACGACCCGAACCTCAGTGGGTTGATCGATCGCATCGCGTTGCGCCGCGCACTCCAGGAGCTTCCCGAAGGCTGCCGGACAATTTTCGCCTTGCACGAAGTTGAGGGATACCAGCATCACGAGATTGCCAAGTTGCTCGATTGTTCTATCGGCAACTCCAAGTCGCAACTGCACAAAGCAAAGCTTAAAATGCGCGACTTGCTCTTTCCAAAGAGGAGAATTTTGCGGCGGCGCACGCCTTCATTGTGCAGAGCAGGAATCTGAATAACCGCACTAGCCGCTATCCGCGCGAGCGCTACAGGCTTCACTGGATTGTGGTGGGCCGGCACACTCACCTAGAGTTCGAGGTGGAACAGAACGCAGAGAGGAACTCATGCCTGGGAAAAAGCACTTACGCGGAGTAGGTACAAGAGAACAACGCGAATATGAGCACATCGCGGAGAGCGCCGAGCGGCCCGCTAAGGCGGCAGGGCAAACAAAAAGAAGTGGGGGCTCGCACCGTGATCAAGCGCACAAAGCCAGAGGTCACCGCACAGGGCAGTAAGCGGGATTGGAGTTCGCAACCGATATAGGCCCAGGGAGAGGGGTTGGCGTGGTTCGCATTCTTCTTGTCGATGACAATCCCTCGGTCCGGCATTACTTACGGGCGATCCTGGAACAACACAACGCATGGCGTGTTTGTGGTGAAGCGCGAACCGGCACGGAAGCTTTGCGGAAAGTAGTGGAAGCCCCGCCAGATCTGATTCTGCTGGACTATCAGATGCCGGATCTGAACGGCGTTGATGTCGCCCGACAAATTTCCGAACTCTTTCCCAAGATTCCTATCCTGATGGTCACCCTTCACCTTTCGAAGCAGTTGGCGGATGCTGCTCGGCTGGCGGGGGTCCGCGGAGCATGCGCAAAGCAAGACATTGGTTCCGTGGTAGAGGCGGTCGAGGTGTTGTTGCGCGAGCAAACCTACTTTCCGACGATCGCTGCGGGATAGGCCTCCGAAAACGCGACCGCCTCGTCCGGTTTACCCCGAGAGTCCTCGAGATTCAACAAAATACAGGATTCTCTGTATTGGACTCGGTTCACCAGAACGGTAATCTCGGCCCGAGCTAAAAGGTCCGCTGCATTCTAAGACTGGTGGTGCCAAGTGACGGGTATTGGTCAGGCATATCACACGGGTTAAGTTAAAATGTGGCGAATCGTCTCGTCGGTCTCCCCCCGGGGGAACTGGAATCATGACTATTCGCATCCTACTTGTTGATGACCATCCCATTGTAAGACAAGGCTTGAAAACTCTTTTACAAGGACGTGCTGGCTGGGAAGTCATTGGAGAAGCGTCGGACGGGGCCGAGGCGGTGGAAAAGGCGATAGATCTGAATCCGGACGTGATGGTGCTGGATGTCACCATGCCGAAGATGAATGGATTGGAAGCTTGCCGTTTGCTGCGGCGACAGGCGCCTCAACTGGAGATTCTGTTCGTGACCCAGCACGATTCGCCGCAAATGATGCGTGAAGCCATAGAAGCTGGCGCCAGGGGATACGTTGTGAAGTCCAACGCCGCCCGCGACTTATTGGCGGCGGTTGAGGCCGTGAGCCAGCATCGAGTCTTTACAGCTCTCAACGTGCGGGATGCTTCGGGGTTGCGTTAACAGGTCCATACGAACTGAAAGCTGCGGTCCACCTTAGTTGTGGGGGGTGAATCATGAAGTTGAGAATTCTGTTGGCCGACGACCACGAAATTGTGCGGCGCGGAATACGAGCCTTGCTGGAAAAACGGGAAGGCTGGGAGGTCTGCGGCGAAGCCGGCGACGGCCGCGAGACTGTTGAGAAGGCTCTGCAGTTGAAGCCCGATGTCGTCGTCGTGGACATTGGCATGCCCAATCTGAACGGTCTGGATACCACCCGTCAACTGCTGCAACACGACCCGCAGTTCAAGGTGATTGTGCTCACCATTACCGACTCTGATCAGGTCATTCGCGAAGCTCTGGATGCCGGAGCTCGCGGGTTCGTCTTGAAGTCTGATGCTGCGCGAGATCTGGTGTCCGCTGTCGAAGCGCTGCAGAACAAGCGCATGTTTTTCACGCCGCGAGTGAATGACCTGGTGGTGGCTGGTTTTCTGGAGAAGGGGTATGCCCCTTCAAGAAACGAAGCTCCCAAGCTGCCGACTTTGACCGCCCGAGAGCGCGAGATTACACAGTTGTTGGCAGAAGGCAACAGCTCGAAGGAAGTCGCCTGCCTTCTGAACCTGAGCACTAAGACAGTCGAAACCCACCGTAGCAATATCATGCGGAAACTGAGCTTCCATTCCATTCGGGACCTCGTGGTGTACGCCATTAAGAACAACCTGATACAGATCGAGCTCCCGCCTCCTCCACTGAAAACACCCCCCGGGCCCGCGGCGACCTGACATGTCCGAGTAATCGAGATTCAATCAACGAACGCTTCACCCGCGTACTGTTCTTTTCGGGTAAGCCCCCATCAGGTTGGCGAATGAGCCTGCGCCGCGGTGCGCGGGATCGTGCATTACATCGTCTCATTCTCGGCAAACAACGTAGCCTCTCGTTTTGCTGAGAGGAGTTGTGTCGAATGTCGCGTGCTGCGGAGTTCCCTTGAGGCGTCACTCAAACTTGTGACTCAGAGGTTCCAAAATCACTCCATATAAATCACCTCGAACGGAAAAACTTACACGAGCTCACAAAGGCAGAATGACGACCAAGGTCTTTGAATGCAATGGACTAGATGTTTGGCACGCTGTGTGCTTTCACAGTGTCGCTAAACACGCTCGCTCTTCGTTCCTGCTCGTTCGGAAACGTTTGCTCGGCATCGACATGCGACTCACGTTGGAGGTGCAGCATGCTTCGAATCCTGATTGCGGATGATCATGAGGTGGCGAGGCGGGGCATTCGCGCGCTGCTGGAGAGTCATCCTGGCTGGGAAGTTTGTGGTGAAGCAAAAGACGGGCGGGAGACCGTCGAACTTGCCAGCAAGGTGAAGCCTGACCTGATTCTGCTCGACATCGGCATGCCGAACCTGAACGGTCTGGAGGCCGCGCGCCAGATCCTTGCGGTATCACCCGGCGCGGCGATTCTGATCCTGACGATGCACGATACCGATCAGGTAGTGCGGGAAGTGCTTCGCGCCGGGGCGCGCGGATTCCTGCTCAAGTCTGACGCAGGACGCGAACTGGTCGCTGCGGTCGAGGCCCTACAGCAACAGAGGACATTCTTCACGACCCGAGTCAGTCAGATGGTGCTGGATGGTTATCTTGGCCGTGAGAATCACGAGGACGGAGCCGGTCGCGACTCGAACGACGTCCTGACGACGCGCGAGCGGGAAGTCATCCAGTTGTTGGCAGAGGGGAAGACCAGCAAGGAAGTCGCGGTAACCCTCAACCTAAGCACCAAGACGGCAGAGACCCACCGCACCAACCTGATGCGCAAGCTTGATCTGCATTCCGTCGCCGATCTAACCCGCTACGCCGTGCGCAACGGGATCGTGCAAGTCTTTTGATTCTTGCGGTGATAACCCTTTCATAAGCGGGATCACCGATCCAGCTACGTACTTCACTGGATTCACCCTCCTTCCGATCCCGCGTAGTCTCATAACAGCGATTCCACTTGCAGCCGGCAACTGCCCTAACGCAGGGTGACTGACAACCACAAAAGCCGTCACCTGCATTCTCGCGTTTTGAGGTTTCAATCGAGTTCGCCATTCTTGTTGCTATCGCACAGACCCTATCCCGTCCAGGAGATGTGCGTGCCGCTTGTAAGGTTTGTCCGCAGCAGATCGATCGCAAATCGGTGTTCTACAGTCACCTGTCGGTGGCGGGTCGCTCAGCGTGTTGCGCATCGTTAAGCGTTCCGACCACGACCTTCCACTTGATCGGCACCTACAGCATTGTCCTGATATTCCGATCTACGTGATCTACCCTAGTGTGCCGACAACAACATTCCTGTAGTCCTACAGGCGTCGGAGATCCTTTCATGACAGTAAGTGAATCCGCTGCTTATGGGATGTACGCCCGCAATATTCCTTTGCCTGAAATCGTGCACGCGCTGAACGGGGCGGGATTCGAAAAGGAAGATATCTGTATGGTGCTTTCTCCAGCACATCCAGTGGCCACGGTCGCGCGCGATGCCAGTTTCATCAACACCAGTCTAGAACAGAGCGCTGCTAGTGCTCGCATGATTGGCTGGTTCTCCGAATTCGGCGCGGTTGTGATTCCTACGGTTGGATTGTTCATTCGTTCCCAGGCGTTTTTCCACGCTCTGATGATTGAGCAGAATTTCTCACCACTGTGTGGAGGGTCAAGGACTTTGGCTGGTCTGGGTTTCTCCCAAGAAGACGCCAAGAGACTGGGCAGCCAGCTGTGCGCCGACGTCGGAGTCTTGGTTTACGTAGCATGTTCAAATCGAGCTAGAGCAAATTCGGCCATCGCGTTGCTATGGCATGCCGGAGCAGGAGAGGCCAAGAGTTTGGAAACAGCTAAGGCCGCCGTAGGCGTGGCTTAGAACTTCCTTTGTGTCGACGCGGCGATGAGCTCGCGCAGAGAATTCCATTGTTGTTCCCACCGCCGCCAAATTGTCCCGATCGTTGGGTCGCCGCCCAGGCTCGCCGCCGGGCTAAGCCGTCTCCGCAGACGCGCTCGGATGCGGGCTGCAGTCTAGGACTCGGTTGCGAACTTGAAACGCAACCAACGAAGACGAGAATGACCTGGACGAACTGGCGAGCCAGACCGCAGAGATCGCGGCTAACCTGCACGCGATTGAGGCTAGGGCGTGATGATGGTGGCGAGCAGCGGTTCACGAACACAACCAGAATCTTCTTGACTATCCCCACGGCTGGGGCCAATGATGTGCGCTCACCCCTGACGAGGTCGTGACTCTTGAGATCTCGAATCTGTTACCTGCTGTCGATCCTGAAACTCCACCAGCCAGATTGTGCGCGCTGCGCGGCTCGTTTAACCTGCGGCACCGACATCCGGAGGCGGCTAGAAGAGTTGGACGGGCAAACGCAGCGGAGCCGCGATGAGGATACAGGCCGCGCACCGGTGCGACGGAAAGCTGGTTGAGCTGCAGGCTACTTCTGTCTCTTTTCTCCACGAACCCGGAGCGACTCACCCGGGATAACGCACACCCCTCGGCGGCTCCACCATCCCCGGTCGCAGTATAGGGCGGAGATCAACAGCCTGCACAACTTCGACGGACACCCATGGAAATTCGGGCCGTCTCCCGTATGGTCCGGGTTCTCGTAGTGGATGCCTTCGAACCGTTTCGCCGATTCCTCCGATCCATGCTGCGGAACAGGCCCGACGTGGAGTTCGTCGGCGAAGTGTCTGACGGATTGGAAGCAGTGCGCAAGCCCGAAGAGCTACGACCGGATGTGATCCTACTGGATATCGGCCTGCCCTCCCTGAATGGACTCGCGGCGGCTCGACAAATCCGCAGACTCTTGCCAAAGTCCCAAATCGTCTTCGTGAGCCAGGAGTCTTCTGCCGATGTTATCGAAGCAGCTCTGAGCATCGGTGCGGTGGGGTATGTTGTAAAGACGAGCAACCCGGCTGACGGAATGGCGCGAGATCAGTTCACCATCGTGCCAGAGACGCGCAGCCTGGCTGGCGAGGAAGCCATGCACCTTACACCACGGAAGAATTGCGGGAACGGAAGAAGTTGACTGACGCAATCGTCGCCGGAGGGACGGGTGTCATCATCGCCAGTGCCGTTGTTGTTCTAGAACGAGTTTGAATCGGAAGACTGTTGATTTCTTGGCGAAGATCGAGTATCTGGCCTCGGTTTCGACAAACTGGGTGGTGCCAGAAATGAGAGGCCGATAGCGCTTAACTGAAAAAGAAACAGCACCATTCTGTCAGCCGGGTTACTTACCCTAATCCTTCCCAGTGGAGGAAACAGCAAGACGGAAAATACTAGGCTCGCTCCTACCCCACCGAGGATTGCCGCCGTCCGCCCCCAGAGACATGAAGTCACAATAACAGCGAAGAGACATATACATGGTGCCGCTAGCTTGATGTCTGCACCGTCGTTCAGAACAAGGGACAGGAGCACCGCTGAACTAACGCAGAAAGCAATTCCGAGAGACGATTTTAGAATGGTTCGCAAGGTTGTCCACCGCACCTTCAAGGGGAGGCCGTGAGTAGACCCTATATCACAGAGTCCGTCGCAACACTAGCAAGGTCGTCAAAGAGCCTGCGCATTGTGCGCCTGCCCGTAGCGGGATTGGCCCAGAAACACGCCACGGTGGAGATTCTTCGCGCCCCGGTTCGTACCGCCGCATTTTCCGTATCGAACTCCGGCCTGCTGGTCTATGCCCCCGGTGGCGATGTGCCTTTGAAACAGCTGCAATGGATTGACTCCAGTGGCAAAGCAGCCGGCAACATCGGTCCGCCGGCCGGATACTACTATGAGGCGGAGCTATCTCCAAACGACAAGCTTGCCGTCGCTCTCGGTCAGAACTATGAATTGACGATCATTGACTCGGCGACCGGGACCCGCAAACCCTTTTCACTGGCGAGTACACCGCTCGAATCGGACATTGTGTGGTCGCCCGACGGTAAGTGGCTGGCTTACACCGCAGAGCTTTCCGACAAGCGCTTGGGGATTCATATCATCGCGACCGACGGCAGGACGCAGTCGAAGCGCGTCTACACCTGTTCCACTGATCCATGTGCGCCCTCCTCCTGGTCTCGTGACGGCAAGATGCTCGCCTTGGAGGAGTCGACTACCTCAGGCGGCGATAACGGTTTGACGATCATCTCGGTTGACGACGGACGCAAGCTTTACTCAATGCCGCACGCAAGCCAAGGGAAATTTTCTCCGGACGGCAGATGGCTGCTTTTCGACTCAGCCGAACAGGGCAAGTCCGAGGTGTATGTCACCGCAATTCCACCCGGACCGGAAACGTGGCGGGTGACCTCGGGCGGTGGAAACGGCCGTAGCTGGCCGACGTCCGGAACTATTTTATACACAACAAAGGAGGATAAAATCGCAAGCGTCGCCGTCAGCTCACAGGGAAATGAATTCCATGTTGGAGAAAGCGAAATCAAATCTGCTGGTCGTTCCTTTCCGTCCGACGTGGACTGGGACCTGTCCCACGACGGGAAGCGCGTGCTGGCCGCAGTCCCTACTGAGAGTAATTCCAACCACACCCTCAGGCTGGTTCAGAACTGGGCAGCGGCATTAAAGCGCTAGTTGAATAACGTGGCAACAGCCAATTACACGGATTAACTAGACTTTCATCGGCTTCGCTGTAGTTCATTCGCCATCGCACTCCCAAAGCCCGGAGTCGCGTCGAAACAATTCCGAAAACGATGATCCAATCAAAATGAAAGTAAGAAACGCTGCGTTGGGCTTGTCCGCCTTGGGTATGGCGAACGTCTGACACCAATCGCGTAAATGCTCGCGAGTTTCGCGTGTGAGGAGCACGGGTTCTCACCTGTTCGGCTCCGCCAGCCAGTTGACTACCAGCTCGAAGCTCTTCACTTGTACGGAGGGTGTGCGCAAGCAACCGGTTGTACGTCACAACGGTAACCAACGGGTTAGATCATCCTTTCTCACAGATCGGTTGTTCCGGAGTGTTTCGGTGTCCACTCGGTTGGGCGGCCCTCTGCGCGAGGACTTCGAAGCGGCCTTGACCGAAGGGAGTGGAGGATGTCAAACTGATGATGGCAGCGTAAAATTTAAGATTGAGAAGCCTATCTGCGCGGTTTTCTTTCTGCGGCGTGTTCGTCGTACAATCAACGTGTTGGATCAAGGCGTTTGGGCCTTCAGGCCGCACGCAAGAATCGATAAGTTACACGCTATCAACGTGATGGAGTTCTTCGAATCTCCCCTTGGTTACAGAAATGACTATCGGCGCGGTCAGGAAAACATAAACTCATGATCTACGGCTTAATCGTCACCGTCCACATCTTGGTCTGTTTCTTTATTATCATTGTCGTGTTGCTGCAGAGCGGCAAGAGCGGCGACATCTCCGCGGCTTTTGGCGGGCAAGGTAGCCAGACAGCGTTTGGCCCTCGGGGCGCCGCCAGTGCGCTGTCAAAAGCCACCACCTGGTCCGCGGTGGCGTTCATGATCACTTCCATCACTTTGTCGGTCTACGCCGCTCGGCGTGGCGGTCCGGCCTCGGTGTTGCAGGGCCTGAAGGCGCAACCGGTCAAGACGCAGCCCGCGCCGGCCCAAACGCCCGCGACTCCGCCTACTCAAAAGAAGTAGCCATCCCTCCAACGGCATTTTCCGGCGAAACTGCAGCTGCCCCGCGGCGGCAATCCAGCGCGGTCCCGTCTTACCTACTGATTCCCCTGTAATTGTATTTGCCAGACAGAGGATGTACCATCCGAATAGCAGTTTTTATCGGAGGTGTTTCTATGTCGGATCGGGACAGCAATAGTTTCGTTTGGTTTTTGGCCGGGCTGGGTTTGGGAGCTCTGGCGGGAGTGCTGTATGCGCCTCGTTCGGGCAGCGAGACCCGCGAGGTACTACGCGCGCGCGCCGAAGAAGGTCGCGATTACGTGCGCAACCGGGCGCGGGAAGCGCGCGAACAGGCGGCGCAATGGGCGGACCGCGGCCGCGATGTAGTCAGCCAGCAAAAAGAGCAGTTCCGCGCTGCCTACGAGGCGGGTCGTCAGGCTTATCACGAAACTACGGCGGAGACAGGCGCGCCTAAGAATTTGTAGAAACTACCGCGCCGGCTTCCCTTTCCCGAGCGGCGCTCGATGGAATTTGCCGGAGCACGGTTATGGACAATCTCACCCCTGTGTTTATCCTCTTCACCGGGTTAGCCGTCATGTTGCAGGCGGGCATCCTGGTAGCCATGTACGTGGTTATGCGCAAGAGCAGCGCGCGTATGGAAGCCCTCGCCACGGAAGTGAAGACCAAGGTCCTACCCACCGTCGCGCAAGCCGAAGCCATACTGACGGAAATCCGTCCCAAACTGCAGGTGATCGCCGAAAACCTGCAGGAGTCGACGACTGTGCTGCGCGACCAGGTAAAGCGCGCGGATGCGACTGTGAAGGATGCCGTGGACCGCGGCCGCCTGCAGATCATTCGCGCCGACGAGCTGCTGACCCGCACGCTGGATCGCGTGGAAGAGACCTCCGACATGGTGCACAAGACGGTTATTTCCCCAGTTCGCCAGTTCTCCGGGCTGATGCAGGGAATCACAGTGGGCTTGCAGTTTCTGTTTGGCGGTCGTAGCCGCAGGAACGGCGGGAGCCGGGAAGAACGGCGCCCGGTTCCGCAGGATGAGATGTTTATCTAAGTAGCAGTTCACACATGGGGTCCTATTCTGATTTTTCTCATCGTCTAAGGCCAGCGCCCAGGCTGCGTTCTCATTCGGTTGCTCACCGTTGCGTTGTCGCTGGCATCTTGCTTTGTGACACACTCATTTTCTCTCCGTCGCTCCCGGCTGAAGACAAAACTGTCTGGAGCGAGCAGGAAAAGCCCATCGTCGATCAGTTGCACGGACTGCGCAAGCTCGACGACACGGTACGCGCCCGTACCACCAAAGATTTGGCGCTGGAGATTCAGCAATTGCCGGCCGTTCCTAACAAACTGAAGTTGGCGGGAGCCTTGGCAGGACTGTCGACCGAAGGCGACTTCGGCAAGGACACGTTGCAAGAGGTCACCACGACTCTGGCCCTGGCGTTGCGCGAGCAGCCTTCGGCGGGTAAGCCCGGCGAGCCAGATTTTCTTTATATGGAATTAGCCTCTCTGGCGCGCTACGAACATATGCAAGCGGAGTCGGACAACCCTCAGTTTGCCGCCGCGATGGCTAAACTGGAGGCGGATGATATCAAACGTCAGAGCGCGGACTTCACGCTCTCCGACTTGCAGGGAAGGACCTGGCACCTGCGCGATCTGCGCGGCAAAGTGGTACTGGTGAATTTCTGGGCAACGTGGTGTCCACCGTGCCGCAAGGAAATGCCTGACTTGGACGCGCTGTATAACAAGTTTAAGGATCAGGGTTTCGTCGTGCTGGCGATTTCGGACGAAGAGGCGGCCAAGGTGACTCCGTTTATCGCCGGCAACAAAATCACCTATCCCGTAATGCTCGATCCCGGGCGCAAGGTGAATGACGCTTTCGTTGTGGAAGGTATTCCCAAGAGCTTCGTCTACGACCGGAGCGGTAAGATGGTCGCGCAGTCGATCGACATGCGCACTCGGAATCAGTTCCAGGAGATGCTGGGGCAAGCAGGACTGCAGTAGGACGCGGAGCGGTGGACGCATTCGTCCGCTAAACGATCAGAGGGGCGGCGCCCCGGACGAATGCGTCCGGGGCTACGTGTTCTGAGGTCGAGATACTGTGCGCTACTTGGTTCGAGCACGCGTGAAACCCGGTCGGGAGGCTGATCTGCTCGGGGCCATCGAGCAAGAGACGCTGGGCCAGGGATCGGTCGCCGAGGGCGAATATCTGCGGAACATGCAGGAGGCCCGGGTCTGTGCGGACGAGACTGCCCGCTGGGTGGAGGTCTGCTACTGCCCCACCCCGTTGCAGGAAGAGCGGCCCTATTGGGAACAATATTTCGACCTGACTCGCGTGCAGGATGCCCACGACCGCCGCAAGTGCAGTGACCAGAATGGGACTGAGTCCTGGGCCTGTGGCGAATGCGCCTGCACGGCTCGACTGGAAGAGAAACTGAAAGCTTCCGGCAGCCCTTTTCTCGACTCGCTCCGAGCTCGGGTGCCGAAAGCCTGCTCCGGCAAGCCGCGCCGGGATTAGCTCCCATTCCCGTAACACTCGACAATGAGTGCCCGTCGTTCTAATGTGTTGCAGTGAATTCCTTGCGATCGTTTTCCGTGTTGCTCGTGCTTGCCACACTGGTATTCACCGTCTCTGCCCGACCAAACCCGGCAGAGAATGAGCCCTACCAGTCTTCGGGCACCCGGAAGATGGCAGCCCTGCTCGATCAAATCTATCGAGAACAGGACTGGAAGACGGACCCCAACAAGGCTGCCGATCGCGCCACCCATTTGCGCGAAGACCTCGCCAACAATCCCAGTCTGCGCGATGAGTTGAAAATCCGCGAAGTGCTGGCGGAAAACCTGCTGCAGGCGAACGACAATGCGGGCGCGGTAGAGCAACTGGAGAAGATCCGCGCGATGTGCAAAGACGACGGGATCGTTCTCACCCCTGCCTTCGAAAAACTTTTGCGCGACAACCTGGCCGTGTCTTACCTGCGACTGGGCGAGCAGGAAAACTGCCTCCACTACCACGGGCAGGATTCGTGCCTGTATCCCATCAAAGGCGGCGGGGTACACGTGGAGCGAAGGGGCGCCGAAGGCGCGTTCCGCGAACTGACGAGTGCGCTGGAAAAGGATCCAAATGATCTGAAATCGCGCTGGATGCTGAACATCGCCGCTATGACCTTGGGCCGGTATCCGGACGACGTGCCGGAGAAGTGGCGCGTGGCCCCCAGCACGTTTGAGTCGGAGTACGATATCGGCCGCTTCTACGACGTTGCCACCGACGTGGGCCTTGTGATCAACAACCACTCGGGCGGAGTGATCATGGAGGATTTTGACGGCGACGGGCTGCTCGATCTGATGGTGTCAGGTTCGGGACCACATGACCAGCTGCGCCTCTTCCATAACAATGGCGATGGAACCTTCTCTGACCGGACGCGCGCGGCCGGGCTGACGGGCGAGGCCGGAGGCCTTAATATCGTAGTCGCCGACTACAACAACGACGGGCATCCGGATGTTTTGGTATTGCGCGGCGGCTGGTGGGGACAGAATGGAAAGTATCCCATGTCCCTGCTGCGCAACAACGGCAACGGAACTTTTGATGACGTGACGGAAGAAACCGGACTGTTGTCACTGCATCCCACACAGACGGCGGCATGGGCCGATTACGACAACGATGGCTGGCTCGACCTGTACGTAGGACATGAGGCAAATACAACCGAGAATCATCCGTCGCAACTGTTCCACAATAATCACGATGGAACGTTTACCGAAGTAGCCGTTCCCAACGGACTGGCCGATATGGGCTTCGTGAAAGGCGTGGCGTGGGGGGACTTCAACAACGATGGGCGGCCCGACTTGTACGTTTCCGTGAAGGGCAAGGGAAATCATTTGTTCCGCAATGACGGCCCGGTGGATCCCAAAAACCCGCGCCCCGACCGCTGGAAATTTACCGATGTCACCGCGAAGGCTGGCGTGGCCGAGCCCATTCAGAGTTTTGCCACGTGGTTCTTCGATTATGACAATGACGGTTGGCCTGACCTGTTCGTCTCCGGTTTTTGGGTGGATACTTTGAACGATATCGCCGCCTTCCAGATGGGCCTGCCCTACGAAGCCGAAGTACCCCGGCTCTACCACAATAATCACGACGACACGTTCACCGACGTGACCAAGCAGGTGAGGCTGGACCGCGCGATTCTGGTGATGGGGGCGAATTTCGGCGACCTGGATAACGACGGCTGGCTCGACGTGTACCTGGGGACCGGGGATGTCCCCTATGAGGCGCTGCTGCCGAACCGCATGTTCCGCAACAACCAGGGAAAATCATTCCAGGACGTGACCACGTCGGGGGATTTCGGGCACCTGCAGAAAGGTCACGGCGTAGCCTTCGGTGATATTGATAACGACGGTGACGAAGACGTGTTTGAGGAAATGGGCGGAGCGGCCGCAGGAGACAACTATCCCAGCGTGCTGTACGAAAATCCGGGCCACGGCAATCACTGGGTGACGCTGGAACTAGAGGGCGTGAAAACGAACCGTGCGGCGTTTGGGACCCGCGTGAACGTGATGCTGAAGACTGCGGGCGGTGTGCGGCACATTTACAGGACGGTGGGATACGGCTCGAGCTTCGGGGGCAACCCGCTGCGTCAGCACATCGGCGTGGGAAAAGCCGAACGGATTGCGGAGATCGAGGTTTCGTGGCCGACTTCGAAACTCGTACAGAGATTCCACGACCTGCCGGTGGATCATGCTTTTCATCTGCGGGAAGGAGACGCCACGCTCAAGCCTATGCAGTACAACAGCTTCCACCTGCGGCACCTGCCGACGGCGACGCATCAACATTGAGATTCGTCCTAATAAATAGGTTTGGGAAGGATCTGGCTTCAGCCCGGCCCTTAGCTTACGAATAGAACGCGGGCTCTGGCCTCTGAGGTGCGCTACCGCGGCGATCTGTTCAGGCCAGCTCCGGCAGAGTTGAGGCCAGGTGCACCAAGTCCTGCGCCACTTCCCTCAAGTTGAAGACGAGCGCCCAGAACGGCAACATACGATCGAGCGCAAGCGGCGTGGTTGCGCGCTGTTCGCGGAGTCTGGCCAGATCGGCGTCGAGGTCGCCAATCGCAGCGTCGAGTTCGGATGAGTTCAGGGCCTCCCCGGGATTGCGCACTGCTTGCCCCAGCGCCGTGAACATTTGTGTCGTTCTCTCGGCCAGCGTGGGCAGCGAGGGCACCAATCCCGGCTGGAGCTGCGCGTGCACATAGAGTGAAGTGTCCTCTGCCACGGCGGTCAAGCGCCGCCGGACTTGATCGGTCAAATCGACAAAGGCCTGGTAAGCGCCTTGATTGAAGCGGGAGAAGGCGAGTTCGCTCCGGGCCTCGTCCATCTGCTGGGTGATGCCGCGTCGCAAGTCGTGCAACTGGCGGTCGAGTTGGCGCACCTGCTGCTCGTTGTCGATTCCCTGCAAAGCCGCGGCCGTGACCGCACGGTAGAGAGCGCCAGCGCCGTCCAGAATGCTCGCAATTTTGTAGCGTAAGCCCACCCGTGCATGTACAGGCCAGATCAGCGCGCCCACTGCAAAAGCAACCACTGCTCCCAACAACGTATAAAGCACGCGCAGCCACGCCATGTGCCACGGCTCTCCCTGGCCGCCGAAGACCAGGATCAAAGCCGCCGTGAATCCGGCGGCGGTGAAACTTGGGTGTAGCGACGTCAGGTAACCAAACAAAGTCGCCAGCAGAAAGAGCATGACGCCCACGCGCGCAGGTCCATTACCGAGCAGGGGCATGAGCAGAACGGCGGCGACGGCTCCGCAGGTCGAACCAATGGTGCGGTAGAGTGCGGCTTTCCACGATGCGCCCAGGTTTGCTTGCGTCACGACCAGCGCAGCGAAGATGGCCCAATATCCCTCAGGCAGATGCCATCCCGCGTAAATGGCGTAGGTGATGGTGCCCGCGAGCCCGGTCTTGATTCCCTGCTTGACGGGGCCGGATTGCTGACTCCAGAAGGAGGGAGGCGCGGATGCTGGGATTTGAGGAAGTGGTAGTGAAGGATTTGCGGATGCCATGCGAGGGATTATATTCGCGGAGCACGAACCGTTCGGCCAGACCTCTGCCAGAGTTGCCAAATCTCAGAAGCAACTTCCTGGCAGCGCTTTCGCGGACCTGCCGTGTCCGCGAAAAACCAGCGAACAAATTCTTCAGGTACAACACTGAGCCCGTCGTCAGCAGATTCGCAGCTTTTCAGCCGAGGTAGGAGTGCCGGCCTCGGGCGCGTATTCGTCCAGATTCTCGCTGTCGAAGCTGACTCCTATCGGGTCCGCGCGAAACAAGAGACCTGCCACAGCGTCGAACAGTTCTCCATACTCGGCTCTCAGTCGACGACGTTCTTCGAGAATCTGCTCGCGTGTTCTTGTCATGTTGGTCGCCGTAAGGCGTCTACGCGATCCAGCCGCCGCCGACCACGATCGCGCCATCATAAAAGACGGCAGCCTGGCCCGGTGTGACGGCGCGCTGCGGCTCGTCGAAGGTGACGAGGATTTCGTCGTCGCCCGCGCGCTCGATCATGGCCGCGGCGGGCTCGTGTCGATGGCGAATCTTCACCGTCACGCGCATCGGCTCGCGCAGGTCGTCGACCGCGATCAGGTTCACGCGACGGGCGCGTAACGTGCGCGAGTAGAGATGCTCTTCGCCACCCACGACAACCTGCTTGTTCGCGCCGCTGATCTGGAGGACGTAGAGCGGCGAGCCCGTCGCCACGCCGAGTCCCTTACGCTGGCCCACGGTGAAGTTGTGAATGCCGCCGTGTTCGCCGAGGACTTCTCCGTTTGTGGTCACCAAGTCGCCCGCGGTGTCGGGCAGTGCCTCGCCCTGCTCGGTGAGATAGGCGTCGATGAAGCGCTTGTAGTCGCCACCGGGGACGAAGCAAATTTCCTGGGAGTCGGGCTTCTCCGCGAGCGCGAGGCCTTGACGGCGTGCGAGTTCGCGGACTTCGGGCTTGGTCATGTCGCCCAGCGGGAACAACGTGCGGCTCAATTGCTCCTGGGTCAGACCGAAGAGAAAATAAGTCTGGTCCTTGCTCGAGTCGGCAGGACGCTTGAGCAGCCAGCGGCCTCGTGCTTCGTCAAAGGCCACGCGCGTGTAGTGTCCGGTGGCGACGCGCTCGGCTCCAATCTGCTGGGCCACAATGAGTAGCTGGTCAAACTTCAAGTGATTGTTGCATAGACTGCAAGGGATGGGCGTGCGTCCCGAAACGTACTCCTCGACAAAGGGACGAATGACGTCGCGCTCGAACCGCTCCTCGTGATTCACCACATAGTAAGGGATGCCGATCTGCTGGGCGACGCGGCGGGCATCGTAGACGTCGTCGAGCGAGCAGCAGCGTCCCTGCACGGACTCGGGCATGCCTTCCTTCCCGGCGAGGCGGCGCTGGTTCCAGAGTTGCATGGTCAGGCCGATGACGTTGTGCCCCTCGGC
This sequence comes from Candidatus Sulfotelmatobacter sp., assembly GCA_049792875.1. Lineage (GTDB taxonomy): Bacteria > Acidobacteriota > Terriglobia > Terriglobales > Acidobacteriaceae > Sulfotelmatobacter. Next base: position 12,954 of record JBARBI010000099.1, on the reverse strand, counting down.
GCGGAGCATGGCCGCGACAGTGGAAGAATCCACACCGCCCGACATGGCTACGGCGATCGTTTCGGTACTCAGCTTCTAGCCTCCTAGCTTCCAGCTCATACGATCTGAGTCTGTCATTCTGAGCGAAGCGAAAAACCTGTGCAGTTTGCCGGCGCCGGCAAAAGTGCATGGGTCCTTCGGGGCAAAATGCGCCGCTCAGGATGACAGGGTAGTCTCACCTACGCCTAGGTGCTAACTGCCTGCTTCTTGTAGCGCGGCGAAATCTCCCGCAATCGCGCAACCGTCTCTGGCACGAGCGCCAGCGCGAAATCGATATCCTCTGCTACCGTCTGCTTGCCCAGGCTAAAGCGAATACTGGCGCGCGCCTGATCCGCCCGGAGGCCCATGGCCACAAGAACATGCGAGGGCTCAATTGCACCCGACGAACAGGCTGCGCCCGTCGACACTGCGACACCCTTGAGATCGAGGGCAATCACCAGCGCCTCACCGTCGATGTGGTCGAAGTGAATATTCGTGGTGTTGGGGACGCGCGCCGCGCCGTCGCCGTTCACGCCCGCCTCCTCGACCTGCGCTAGGATTCCCCGCTGCAAGCGGTCACGCGTCGCGGCCATCTTCTGGTCGTCCCCGCGGTCGAGAGCTTGCTGCGCCAGGTGTGCGGCCTTGCCCAAGCCGACAATTCCGGGGACGTTTTCCGTGCCCGCGCGGCGCGAACGCTCGTGCCTGCCCCCGTAGAACAGCGGCTGAAGGCGAGTTCCCTTCCGCACGTAAAGTGCTCCCACGCCCTGCGGGGCGTGAATCTTGTGGCCGGAAATCGAGAGCGCATGGCATCCGATTCGCTTTACATCAATGGCAACTTTGCCGGCTGCTTGTACTGCGTCGGTGTGAAACAATATGCCAGCCTCGGCCGCGATTTTCCCGATCTCTTCCACCGGCTGCAAAACACCAGTCTCATTGTTCGCCATCATGATAGAGATCAGCTTCGTGTTGGGACGCAGAGCGCGGCGTACGTCGGCCGGATCGACCAGGCTGCGGCCGTCCACGGGCAAAACCGTTACTTCCGTGCCAATCTCTTCCAAGTGCTTGCAAGCCAGCAGCACCGCATGGTGTTCAATGCTCGACGTGACGACGTGGTCACCCGCGCCAACCAGGCCCGCGATGGCAAGATTGTCGGCTTCGGTACCGCCGCTGGTGAAAACAATCTCTGATGCACGACAGCCGAGCAACGCCGCCAACGACTCGCGAGCATCCTCCACCGCGGCCCGGGTCTGCTGGCCGTGATGGTGGATGGACGAGGCGTTGCCGAACTGATCCCCGAAATAGGGGCGCATGGCCTCGAACACCTCGGGCAACAGCGGGGTAGTGGCGTTATTGTCGAGGTAGATGCGATGCATACAGAACCCACTTCTATTCTACATTGCGGGGTCGCAGAGACGAGGCTGGCCCCGCTCTACGGGCAGACGCTCTTGTCGTGGAGCGAGCGGGCTTCGCCCTACCCGGACAACCGAAGGCGGCTGTCCCCCCAGTGCGGTTGCATTTAACGCTGGTCGATTGGTACGTATTGGCTCGGATACTCGGGGCCAAGGTAGTCGGCGCGCGGGCGGATCAGGCGGTTGTCGTTGAGTTGTTCGATGACGTGGGCGGCCCAGCCACTCACGCGGGAGACCGCGAAAATCGGCGTGAACAGGTCTACATCTATGCCGAGCGTGTGATAGGTCGAGGCCGAGTAAAAATCCACATTGGCGTTCAGTTTCTTGTCGGCTTTCACAAACTCTTCAATCTTGCGCGAGATCTCAAACCATTTCCCCTGCCCGCTGGCATTGCCGAGGTCGCGGGACATAGCACGCAGGTGCGTGGCACGGGGGTCTTCCGTGTGGTAGACCCGATGGCCAAAGCCGGGAATCTTTTTCTTTTGAGCCAGCATGCCTTTGACGTACTCGATCGGATCTGCGCCCGAAGAGTCAATGGCCTCAAGAATGAGAAATACTGCTTCATTGGCACCGCCGTGCAGCGGCCCCTTCAGGGCGCCAATCGCCGAGGTGATGGCAGAATGCATGTCCGACAAGGTGGCCGCGGTAACGCGTGCGGCGAAGGTTGAGGCATTGAGCTCATGGTCGGCGTGCAAAATGAGGGCGATATCGAGAGCGCGCTCGGCAGTCGCCGACGGAAGCTTGCCATTCAGCATCATCAGGAAATTTGCGGCATGGGAGAGAGAGCGATCGGGCTCAACCACGGGCTGTCCCTTGCGGATACGGTCATAGGCGGCAACGATCATCGCGATCTGCGACGTGATGCGAATCGCCTTGTCCGCATTGGCTTTGCTGTCGTTACTCTTCTCTTGCGGATCGTAGAACGAGAGTGCCGAGACCGCGGTGCGCAGCACGTCCATAGGCAGAGCATGGCGCGGCGCGTTGCGCAGCAGGGTGATGATTGAAGCATTCAGCTTGCGCTCTTCGGCCAGCCGTTCGTGCAATTCGCGGAGTTCGGGACGCGTGGGCAGTTTTCCGAACCACAGCAGATAGCAGGTCTCTTCAAAATTCGACTGGTGCGCGAGTTCGTGGATGTCGATGCCGCGATACGCGAGAACGCCTCGATCTCCGTCGATGTAGCAAATCTTGGAAGTGGTGGCAACGACGCCCTCAAGTCCCTTGGGGGGATGAGTTGTGGTCACGCTGGACATTAGTCTCTCGCTTCGACCGCAGGATTTTTCGTTGCCGGACCGCGCGAGAAGGGACGCGGAGATCGCAACCTTTTTTTATACCTGAAACACAGCGAACTTTCCAACCGCCCCAAAGTAACCTTGAGGCGTCGGTAACGCGTCTACGAGGGCTCCGAACGAGCCGTTTCACACCCATTTTCAGGAGAACTTGGCGTAGGCCGCGCCCCTTTGCCTCCCGCCATGGCGGGAGGGTATAGTAAGGAGTACACCTACAGTCTGACCGCTGTTCTGTACTTGCTCTGCATATTCCTCCGGGAGGATCCACCCCAAATGAAGCGCTTTTTCTGCGTTCTAATTGCCTTTTCCTTCATCTGTTCGACTCTGGCGTCGGCCGACGAGGGCATGTGGCTCTACAACGCTCCCCCAAAGGACACGATTAAGGCCCGATACGGCTTCGAGCTCACCCAGGAGTGGCTGGATCACATTCGTCTTTCGTCGGTGCGTTTCAATAACGGCGGCTCCGGTTCTTTTGTTTCTCCCGACGGACTGACCTTCACCAACCATCACGTGGGCGCGGGATGCGTCCAGCAACTTTCGACCCAGGGCCACGACTACATCAAGACGGGTTTCTATGCCAAAACGCAGGCGGAGGAAGCCAAGTGCCCCAACCTCGAACTGAACCAACTCGTCGGCATTGAGGATGCGAGTGACAAGGTGAACGCAGGAGTGAAACCGGGGATGTCGGCCGCGGAAGCGGGACAAGCCCAACGTGCGGCCATGTCGGAGGTGGAAAAGGACTGCTCCACGTCAACTGGATTACGCTGCGATATCGTGACTTTCTATTCCGGCCAGGTCTACAACCTTTACAAGTACAAAAAGTACACAGACGTCCGGCTGGTGTTTGCTCCGGAATTCGATATCGCGTTCTTCGGGGGCGATCCCGATAACTTTACCTACCCGCGCTTCGATCTGGACATCACGTTCTTCCGCGTATATGAGAATGGCAAACCGGCACATCTCGATCATTATCTGCAGTGGTCGCGCACCGGCGTGAAAGACGGCGACCTGATCTTTGTCTCGGGACATCCGGGAAATACCGGGCGCCTGCTCACCATGTCCCAACTCGAGTTCCTGCGCGACGTGCAGTATCCCTCCGCTCTAGGCCTTTACGCCCGTCGCATCGCCCTGCTGCAATCGTTCAGTAAGGAATCTACAGAAAATGCCCGGATCGCCAAGGAGGATATCTTCGGGCTGCAGAATTCGCAGAAGGCGATTACCGGATATCAGTCGGGTTTGCTCGACAAGTCCATCATGGGCGCCAAGGCCACTGACGAGGCCAAGCTGCGGGCCGCGTTCAAAGCTGACCCCAAGAACGCAGGAGCCGCCGATCCGTGGGACGAGATTGCCCAGGCCGTCAAGGTGCAACAGTCCATCTTTCCGACACTGACTTATGTGGAGCGCATGCGAGGCTTCTCTTCGCGCCTGGCCCAGATGGCGCGGGCGCTGGTGCGAGTGGCGGCGGAAAAGCCGAAGGCGAATGCGCAACGTATGCGGGAGTTCCGCGACTCCAACCTGCCCTCGTTTGAGCAGCAGTTGTTGTCGACGGAGCCGATTTACAAGAATATGGAGATCGCACTGCTCACCGACTCGCTCAGTGAAATGCAGGACGCGCTAGGCAAGGACAATCCAGACGTGCAAAAAGCGTTGCAAGGGAAAACATCGGCGGAAGCGGCGAAAGACCTGATCACCAACACGAAACTGGACCAGGTTGCCGTGCGCAAGCAACTTTACGAAGGCGGGGAGGCGGCCATCGATGCCAGCACGGATCCCTTGATTGTGGTGATGCGCGCGATTGATCCGTCGGCGCGTGCGGTTCGCACGCAGTTCGAAGACAAGGTGGATTCGGTTGTGCGACGCGACGGAACGATCGTTGCCAAGGAACGCTTTGCGCAAAACGGCTTCAACCAGCCTCCGGATGCGACCTTCACCCTCCGCTTGAGCTACGGCTCGGTAAAGGGCTACGCGCAGAGCGGAAAGTCGATTCCGTTCGCGACCGACATGGGCGGGGCTTACGAGCATGCGGCCGAACATCATAGCCAGTCGCCTTACAGCCTGCCGGAGAGTTGGATGAAGTCGAAGTCCAGCCTCGACTTGAAGACTCCCCTGAACTTCGTTTCCACGGCCGACATTATCGGAGGCAACTCCGGATCGCCAACCGTGAACCAGAAGGGGGAGGTCGTCGGCATCATCTTCGACGGAAACATCGAGTCGCTGCCTTGGAACTTCGCTTTTAGCGACGTGCAGGGACGCGCGGTTTCTGTAGATTCGCGGGGCATTCAAGAGGCCCTGCGCAAGATCTATGGAGCCACTCCTCTGGCGGACGAACTGCTCGGAACCAAGGTCGAGGGGGCAAAGGCGGGACAGTAACAATCGTCCGCTGGTCGAGCCTCTGAATGCCTGCGTTCTCATGCGGGCCTTCTCCCTGCACGATATTTTCTTCGAGGCGGAGCACGTACAACTCAGGCAGGCCAAATCGTCAGCGCGGTCTTGGTCAGAATCTGCTGCTGAACGGCGTCGCTGAGAGGTAGGGCCCGGAATTCATCGAGGTTCTTTTTGATGTCGGGCACGCCCGGCCCGGGCCAGTCGGTGCCGAACAGCGTTTTGTGCGCAATCTCTTCCAGGCGTGGAAAATATTTCAGCAGAGTCTTGGGCGGTATGCCGCTGATGTCGAGGTAGACATTGGGGTGCCGTCGCACCAGAAAGAATGCGGTCTGCATCCACAACGGGCGCCCGCCGTGGGCAAGCAGAATCTTCAGCTTCGGAAAATCAACCGCAACATCGTCGACGTAAATCGGATCGCCATACCTGTTGCGCGCGCCGGGAAAAATTGACGTCCCCGTATGGAACATGACCGGCACCCCATTCGCTTCGGCAGCGCGGTAGATAATTTCTAATTCTTTCGCACCGCTCAGGTAATCATTGGGGAACAGCAACTGGTGTGGGGGGTGGATCTTGATCATCTGCAGTCCAAGGCGCAGAATCTGCTCCACGTCAGCCAGCACGTTATTGGTGTGGCGAGGATGCAGGCTCCCACAAGACAGGAGGCGTTTGGGATCTTCCTTCACATAATCAGCGACAAACTGATTCACTCCACTCGTAAAGCCGATGACCTCGGGAGCGATGTAGTTGATGAGCATGGCGCGATCAATGCCGCTCGTATCCAGGAACTTGAGGAAGGCCTTGGGCGAGCGACAGAACTCGACGATCTGGTCGAAGTTTGGCCGATTCTTCTTCATGAGTTCCAGCGCGTTGGGCTTGAACATTTCCATCGGCTGGATGTGGATGTGGCAGTCGGTGATCATGCAGTGTGATGACTGGCTAGAATTGCCGCCAGAAGAATAACAGAGTGCTCAGTTCGCCGCTGCGGCCAGCACGGCTCTCTTCGTGAAAACACGAATCATTTCTCGCTGATATTCGGACGTCAAAGCGGAAGTAGTCAGTGGTTTCGCGGTCTTTGCAGCCAAGTCACCGATGGCGTCAGCCAACGCCTCGTCCCGGTTCCAAGAGCCATTGCCGCATGAAGGGGATAAGATCCGTTCCGCCCGCGATGACGCGGACGGAAACGGAAGGAACATGTGGGGACGGGCGCTCTCGCCCGTCCGGTCCGCGCGGAGTTTGCGCGGCCTGGGCCAGCGCGGGCGAGTCGCCCGCGCCCACACAGGCAGAGTGCTTGCCTAGAAACTCAACCGGTCTCTTCTACTGACTGAGGGCGCAGCAGCTTGAATGGCGGCAGGCTCGGTCCGCGGCTCCTGCGACAGATGACGCTTCACGCCGTGACGGATCGAGCGAGTGCCGTTCCCGCCCGTGATTTGCCGTTGCGAACGCAGCACGTCGAATAGCAGAGCGCTTGGCTCGATGGCAAGCTCGTGAGCACGACCGTTGACTCGGAGTTCGACGAGTTCTTTTTTCATGAATAGTCAGCTTCCAGCTCCTAGCTGCGAGCGAGACCTCGACCGCCTTGCCAGTAGCTAGCAGCTTCCTTCAGTACATCGGCACTTTCTCATCCACCCGCCGCGACCAGGCATCGATGCCGCCGCGCATGGACTGGGCCTTCTCGAATCCTTGCTGCCGCAGCCATACCGTGACGTTCATCGATCGAACTCCGTGATGGCACACCACCACCAAATGATCGTCCGGATCGAGTTCCTGATGTGCTCGGGAGGGCACATCGCCCATGGGCATCAATTTCGCGCCGTCGATCCGGGCGGTCTCAAACTCCCACGGTTCGCGAACATCGAGCAGCGTGAACGACTCTGCCGAGTCGAGCTTGCCCTTCACTTCCTCGGGAGTGATCTCGTAATCCATCGGTTCCCTCACTACTTCCCTGTCCACGTCGGCCCGCGCTTCTCCAGGAACGCGCGGATACCCTCATGCGCGTCTGCAGTCTTCATCAGTTCATCGAAATAAATCCGCTCGGCCCGCGCTAGACCTTTGTCGAAGTGCATCGAGTCCCAGGCGTAGGACGCCTTCTTTGCCAGTGCCAGCACGGCTGGGCTGAGCTTACGCAAATGTTCGATAGATTCGTCCACAGCCGCAGACAACTCACTCTCAGGCACGGCCTGATTGGCCAGACCGATCTCGGCCGCTTCTCTCCCGCCGATCGTCCGCCCTGTCAGGATCAATTTCGCGGCGCGCTTTTGTCCCACTAGCGCCGCGAGCGCGGTGCAGGCCACCGGCGGGTAGCAGCCCAGTTTGATCTCTGGAAATCCCCACTGCGCCGACTCCGTCGTGTAGGCCATGTCGCATACCATGGCGAGCTCCGCCCCACCACCCAAGCAGTGGCCGTGAACTGCGGCAATTGTGACTCTTTTCGTGGCGACCAGCGATCGGATCACGGCATGGAACCTCGTCAACATCTCACTGACTTTATCCGGAGTGTGAGCGGCTACGTCCACGCCAACTGAAAAAGCTTTCCCCTCGCCGCTCAGGACAATCACGGAAATGTCCGGTCGCGCCTCGATCTCCGCCAGCGATTGCGTCAACTCCCCCATCATAGCCACGTCGATGACGTTCAAAGGCGGATTACGTAGCGCAATCCGCGCAACCGAAGGGGCGTAGTCGACCGCTAGGCGGGAACAGGTTGTCTCAGGTGGCATTGAATCAGATCTCTTGGGCTTGACCCCAGCGGCTAAAGCCGCGTCTCAATTTCCCGTTCACGGCGCGGCTGAAGCCGTGCCTTACCACAAGCCCGCTCCAGCAAAGCCGTGTTCAGAGGCCGGTGTTATAGGTTGATCGCCGACTTCCGCACTTCTCCAATGGTCGAGAGTGGATCGCGCGCGCCGGTCTTCTCCGCAATCCACTTCTTTTCGTTGTGAATGATGTCGAGCAAAAGCTTCTTGTCCCCGGCCGACGGCATATAGTCCGTCACGTGCGCTTCGTAGGCGCGGTCGTCCAGAGGTTCACCCGACTGTGCGTGGAATTTCTGTCCTGCCCATTTCCCAATCGCGCGGTTGAACTTGATGTGAGGCGCGTACAGCGCGGGCTCGCCCGGTTTTAGCGCGCTGTTGAAACGCTCAATCAATCCCGCCACTTCGTCGCGATAAAGATTCCGGTTGTAGTCGTTCAGATCGTCGAGGTCAGGAGCCTTGTCGTTCTTGGGTTCATCGTAACGGCCCTTGACGCCCCATACATACGCCCAATGCGCGGACGAGGAATGATCGGTGCCGAACAGGTCGTACGAACTCGAAATCCACTTGTTGAGATATTTCCGAATCAGCCATGCCGGGATCACGCCCGCTTCCACGATGCGACGAAGTCCATCGTTACCCGTGCCCATGTGGAAGGCTTCTTCACGGAGCATGTACGACATCGAGCGTCCCAACGGGGCAAACGCAGAATACTTGAGCATCTGCAATTGGAACTTCCCGTCACGATCGACGAAGTCGGTGTAGGTGAAGAAGTCCATCCAGTTGTCGACGTCGACGTTGAAAGCACCCAGGAGGCGTTTGTTCTCAAAGGCGCGCCGCTCCAGCATTTTCTGCGCTTCAACCTTGCCCGAATAGCCGAAGTGGTCGACCAGCAGAGCGCACATCTGCCAACCGTGACGCATTTCTTCGATCATGACCCGGGTGATGGCGCGGCGATCCCACTCGGTGGGAGCGTTCTCCAGCAGGTTGCGCTGCTGCTCCACGCTGGCGAACTCCGTGTCGCCCTGGTAGACGATCATGTTCATCAGGGCGTCCCGCATCTGCTGCGTAGGAATCTGGCGCAGGTTCTCCCACTTGCGCCGGCCTTTGTAGGAACCAAACTCAATTTCTTCGGTATCGATGGCGCCATAGAGCGTGTCGAAGTGAAAGGCATCGATGTCTGCGGTGTTGACGCCAATGTCCTTGCGCCAGTCGTTGAACAAACCGATCCAGTCACTGAAAGTTCCGATCTTTGCTACTTTTCCCGGCATGATTCAAAACCTTTCCAACCACCGAGAGCACAGAGGAAAACCCAGGACAATCGCGATCTCCGTGTGCCTCTGTGTCCTCTGTGGTTATAGTTACGCCATGTTCAGCCAAACCGTTTTTAGCTCCGTGTAATGTTCCATCGCATGCGCTCCGAGCTCACGGCCGAAGCCTGAACTCTTGTATCCGCCAAACGGCAGGGATGCGTCCATCAAGCCATAGGTGTTGATCCATACCGTTCCAGCTTTCAGGCGGCGTGAGACCGTGTGGGCTTTCTTCACATCACGCGTCCAGACTGCCGCGGCGAGGCCATACGGATTGTTGTTCGCCTGGTCGATGACTTCATCCACGTCATCGAATGTCAAGACGGAAAGCACGGGGCCAAAGATCTCTTCCCGGGCGATCCTCATCTCGTTCTTCACGTCGCCGAAGATCGTTGGCTCGATGAAGAATCCCTTGCTCCCGTCAACAGCAACCCGATTGCCGCCAGCAAGCAACTTCGCGCCATCCTTCTTGCCGGCCTCGATGAAGCTCAACACCGTCTCCATCTGTTCCTGGCTGACGATCGCTCCTAGCCGCGCCTTCGGGTCGAGCGGGTCTGCGGGACGCATCTTCGAAGCGCGCGTGACCAGCTTCTCGGTGAATTCATCCTTCAGCTTGCTCTCCAGAAATAGCCGTGACCCAGCATTGCAGACTTCGCCCTTTCCGTAAAAAATGCCGTTGATCGCGCCCTTCACGGCGCTGTCGACGTCGGCGTCGGCAAAAACAATGTTCGGCGACTTCCCGCCCAGTTCCAGGGTCACGCGCTTGAGCGTGTCCGCCGCTCCGCGCATGATCTCTTTTCCCACCGCCGTCGAACCGGTGAAGGCAATCTTGTCAATGCCAGGATGCGCCACGATGGCCTTCCCAGTCTCCGGACCGCCCGTAAGAATGTTGACGACACCGGCCGGAAATCCAGCCTCGATTACTAATTCCCCGAACTTCAAAGTGGTCAGCGGCGTTTGCTCTGCGGGCTTTAGCACGATCGAGTTGCCGCAGGCCAACGCCGGGCCCACTTTCCACGATGCCAGCAGCAAAGGGAAGTTCCAGGGAACAATCAGGCCGACAACACCGACCGACTCGCGCAGCGTGTAAGTGAAGGCAGTCTCGAAGGTGTTGACGGTTTCGCCGTGAATCTTGGTCGCCAAGCCCGCGTAATAGCGCAGAACGTCGATGACCATCGGCATATCGACGTAGCGGGATTCGAAGATCGGCTTGCCGTTGTCGAGGGTTTCAAGTTCGGCGAACTCGTCGATATTCTTCTCGACCAGGTCGGCGAGTCTCCAAATGAGGCGGCCACGCTCGCTGGCGGATAGCTTGCGCCACGCGCCGCTGCGGCCTTCGAAGGCGCGACGCGCGGCGTCAACTGCATGGTCGACGTCTGCGGAGGAAGCTTCCGAAATTTGGGTCAAGACCTCGCCCGTCGCTGGATTGATGGTGTCGAAATGCTTTGAGCCATCGACCCAGTGGCCGTCAATCAGCAGCCGACCCCGCACGATTTTCACTTTCGTTGCAGAGAGCATGTTTGATCCGTACCTCAAAAGCCGAGCATGGCTCGGCGGACGGGCGAAGGCGCCGTCCCCACACGAGCCAAAGCCACACCACCGACTACTTCGCCTTGAACTGCGCCGGGCGCTTCTCCACGTAGGCCGCCAGGCCTTCCTTGGCATCCTCGCTCTGGAACAGCAACTGCTGGTTCTCGCGCTCGACGGCTAGCGCCGACTCCATGGGAATCTCCCAGCCAGTCTGCACCGCGCGCTTGATGCGTCCGACGGCTTTCGAAGCCTTATTGGGTGGGCAGAACTGTTTGGCATACTCCATGATGTTCTCCATGAAGCCGTCGCGCTCGAAGATGTCGTTCACGATGCCGAGTTCATGGGCCTCCTCAAACGAAAACGTGTTGCCGGTCACCATCAGTTCAATGGCTTTGCTCTTCCCGACCATGCGCGAGAGCCGCTGCGTGCCCCCGGTTCCCGGGAGCACGCCGAGGTTCACTTCCGGCAGGCCAATCTTGCCGGCATCCTTGCGCGCGATACGGATGTCGGCTGCCATGGCGATCTCCAGACCGCCGCCCACGCAATGGCCATTGATGGCCGCGATCACCAGCTTCGGCGTGTGTTCGAGCCGCAGCAGCATTTCGTTGGCGTGCAAGCAAAAGTAATACTTGAAGGTGGGATCGACGCTGGAAAGCATCTTTATGTTCGCGCCGGCGGAAAAAAACTTGTCGCCCGCACCAGTGATGACCATCACGTAGACGCCGTTATCCATGCGCGCCTTCAGGATCGCTTCGTCCAGTTGCCGGTTCATTTCGTAGGTGTAGGTATTGGCGGGGGGATCGCACATCTCAATCACCGCAACGCCGCCGTCGGTTCGGTAGTTAACAAGCTGCCTGGTCGTCTCGCCGGATGCTGGTTGCACTGTCGTTGCCATGGATGACTCCTTCAATGTTCCAATGTCGGAAATCTTGAATCGCCCCAACCGCTTAGGCCCGTACACTCTTCGATCTCTACGGCGCTGCTGAACCCGTGCCCTGCCCGGACTCTTCCTGTTACCGCTTCTTACGGGTCTTCGGACTGGCCATCACGCCTCGCAAGAACACGTCGCCCATCTCACGCGCAATCGATGCCGCATCCGCATCCACGCGGGGGTTGTGCCAGGTGTAAATCCAGTTCATCATGCCGAACAGGCTCAGAACGGCAATGCGCGTTGAACACTGCAAACGGCGATCAGACTTTAAGTCGTCGAGCAGGCCCACGCAAGTGCGGTAGTATTCCCGCTTAATGGCCGCCACTTCGGAGGCGAAGCCATTCTTCAGCGCTTCGGCCTCGTGCGAGAGCACCTTCATGGCCGCTTGATTTGCCAAGAAATATTCTAGGTGGTTCAGGATGAAAATCCGGATGCGCTGTTCCGCGTTATTCACGCCTTCCAGCCGCATTTTCAGTCGTCGAACAATCGTAGTGAAGGTATGTTTCTGGATCAAGAACAGCAACCGCTCTTTGGACTCGAAGTAGTAGTAAAGCCCCGCCAGCGACATTCCGCTTTCGCGCGAGAGGTCGCGCATTGAAGCGCCTTCATATCCCTTCTTGCAGAAGACCTCGGTGGCATGAGCCAGGATCTCCGCAAGGCGCCGGTCAAAGCGCGTCGCTGCACGGCGCCGCCGCCTGGCGACTCGAGTTGCGGGAGGACTCCCCATAATCCTGACGCGGGCGGGTAAATTCGAACGTTCGTTCGAATAGAGTATACCCCAGGGTGATCCCGATCACAAGTCCGATGCAACTCCCGTGATTTCTTGCTTTTGCCTGCGGCCTCGTAAGCCCGGCCCAGCCAGTCGAGGGCATCGTGCAGGTCGCGGTCGGACGCAAGTTCGCACGTGAACCAGCGGCCCTTCCCCATCTGAGTCGACGTGATACGTTGATCTTTATCGAGACGTGCACGGTCCGTTGATGTCAGGGGTTCCAGTTTGAAGGCGAGAGAGTTGACGGTCCCCATCCCGCGAGTGCGGGGCAGGAGCGCGAATATCTTGTCTTTGCGATAGAGAGCCGCGAATCCGAAAAAACTGCGGGCGGCGACTTGCGGCCAGGCGCCGACTTCATCTGCCAAGGCGGCAGACCATGCTTTCATCTGCTCGGAAACTGCGGGCAGATGAGGACGGGCGGCTCTCGGCTGCTTCATCGGGAAGCTCTAGTTCCTCACGTCCGCGAGCAAGCTCTCGATTTCACCCTTCAGACCCGCCGTCAGCGGGAGGAACGGCAGCCGCGACGGCCCGCCGTAATATCCGTTAAAGTCCATGCCGTGCTTGACGCCTGG
>JBARBI010000098.1:0-8536 GCA_049792875.1 Candidatus Sulfotelmatobacter sp. | reverse complement strand
TCATCGCCGATCACATCGCGAAATATGCCGGCTTCGCCACCACATGGGGAGCGCACAGCGGCATCGGCATGTTGCCCATCGTCTACTTTGGCACCGAGGAACAGAAGAACAAGTACCTGCCTCGCCTGGCCTCCGGCGAAATTGTTGGCGCATATGCCTTGTCGGAAGCCTCTTCCGGCTCCGATGCGCTCAACTGCCGGGCGCGCGCCGAGCTTTCAGCCGACGGCAAGCACTACGTCCTCAACGGCGAAAAAATGTGGATCACCAACGCCGGATTCGCCGACCTGTTCACCGTCTTCGCAAAAGTTAACGGCGAGAAGTTCAGCGCGTTCCTGGTCGAAAAGACTTTCCCCGGTTTCTCGGTTGGCGCTGAGGAACATAAGATGGGCATCCGCGGGTCGTCTACCTGCCCCATCATTCTCAACGACTGCAAAGTTCCGGTCGAAAATCTGCTGGGTGAGATCGGCAAGGGCCACGTGATCGCCTTCAACATTTTGAACGTGGGCCGCTTCAAGCTGGGCGCAATGTGCGTGGGCGGTGGCCGCGTGTCGCTGGAGAACGCGATCGGATATGCCAAACAGCGTAAAGCGTTTAACAAAGTCATCGCCGACTTTGGGCTGGTGCGGGAAAAGATCGCCAACATGGCGACGCTGCTCTATGTCGGCGAATCGCTGGTCTATCGCACGGTCGGCATGATGGACTCCGCCCTCGGCGACGTCGACAAATCGGCCGCCGACGCCGCCAGGCAGACGCTGAAAGCGATCGAGGAATACGCCGTCGAGTGCTCCATTATCAAGGTGTGGGGCTCGGAGATGATCGATTACGTCGTCGACGAGACCGTGCAGATCTACGCCGGCTATGGGTTTGTCGAGGAGTATCCCGCCGAGCGCGCGTACCGCGATGCCCGCATCAATCGCATCTTCGAAGGCACCAACGAGATTAACCGGCTGATCATCACTGGCTTCCTGCTGAAGCGGGCGATGACGGGTCAGTTGCCGCTCATGCCCGCGATCAAGAAACTGATGGACGAAGTGCTCTCGGGTCCATCGATGGCGGATGAACTCGAAGGCGCGCTGCCCGAGGAGCGCAAGTTGGTGGCACAGGCCAAAAAGATGGGCCTGTTTGCGGCGGGCGCAGCCACGCAGAAATACATGCAGGCGATTCAGGATCAGCAGGAAATCATGGCCGCGATCGCGGACATGACGATTGAGACCTATGCCATGGAATCGGCTGTGTTGCGCGCACAGAAGATCGCCGAGACCAAAGGCGAGACGCGCGCGGCTTTGCCGATTGCCATGACGCGCGTGTATCTGTCTCAGGCCATGGAGAAAGTCGAGTCAGCCGCGCGGAAGGTGATTGCCGCGGTTGCCGAAGGCGATATGCTCCGCACGCAGCTTGCGATTCTGCGCCGCCTGGCGAAGTACGAACCGTTCAACACCATCGACCTGCGGCAGCAGATCGCCCAGAAGATGATCGAGCGGGGAAAATACACGCTCGCTTAGAATCCGAAGCCACCGAGGGCACCGGGATACACGGACGAACGAAGTAGCCTGTGTGTCCTCTGCGGTTCATTTTCCCGTGTGCCGCGCCTGCCTGCAACAACTCACGGTTCAATTTCTCCCCGCAAATGCTTCGCCAGTTTCTGGATGCGCTTCAGCTTCTCAAGCGTGTCTTTGGGGTGCAGGCCCTGGTTCACGGATTCAATATCGCCCTGCAGGGATTGCGAGAGTTCCAGAAGTTCCCGGCCCTCGCGTTGGAGTTGCGCTGGGTCCACCTTGATTTTCGGCGCAGCCGTGGGGCCTTGTTCCTCGGGATTCAGATGAGGGACATTCCCCGACTTGGTCGGCATGTGCGTCTGAAAAGCCGGGTATATATGCGCTGAGTCAGGCATGACTGCTAGCGGCGCCTCTTGAGCCGAAGACATCCCGCAGAAGACGACGAAAACAAGAGAACAGGGAATGAACCGTCCCATCGCAGACCTCCCGAGTTTTCCAGCCGAAGTTAATGCTCACACAGAAGTGGCACGACTTGTTGAGATTGTACCGCGCTGCGCTTCCTGTCGTGTGGCTGGAGGGAGCGGCGTCAGAGATATTTTCGGGCTCGATCTGCTTAAGATCGGTCGTAATCTTCTACCAATCTCCCGGCGCTTCTGGTAAAACGTGTGCATGAAAACGAGGCGAGTCCTCTCTACCTTTTTTTTATTTGTCTGGATGCTGCTTCTCGTCACTACTGTGATCGCGCAAGAGAGCACTTCGCCTTCCGCCAACCTCGCGCCGACGCCCCCCATGGGCTGGAATTCGTGGAACAAATTCGCCTGCAATGTCAGTGAGGACATGATCAAGAGCATGGCCGACGCTGTGGTGAAGTCGGGCATGAAAGACGCGGGGTACGTTTACGTCAACATTGACGACTGCTGGCAGCTGAGCCGTGACGCCCAGGCAAACATTGTCCCCGATGCGCAACGCTTTCCGCATGGAATGAAAGCTGTGGGGGACTACATTCACTCGCTGGGACTGAAGTTCGGAGTCTATTCGGACGCAGGTTCAAAGACCTGCGCCGGACGCCCCGGCGGCCTCGGGCACGAGTTTCAAGACGCCATCCAGTACGCGGCGTGGGGCGTAGATTACCTGAAGTACGACTGGTGCAACACTACGACGCAGGATGCGAAGGCCTCGTATGCCAACATCCGCGCGGCTCTCGACGCTTCCGGGCGGCCTATCGTGCTGAGCATCTGCGAGTGGGGCACGGCCAAGCCCTGGCTGTGGGGCAAGCAAGTCGGCGGAAACTTGTGGCGCACCACCGGCGACATCCAAGACCGCTGGGGAGGCCAGGAGAAATGGCCGGACGGCAATTGCTGCTCCAACGGTGTGATGGCAATTATCGATCAAGAAGCGGGACTGCAGTCGTATGCAGGACCGGGCCACTGGAACGATCCGGACATGCTCGAAGTGGGCAACGGGGGAATGACGGACGTGGAGTACCGCTCGCATTTCAGTTTGTGGGCGATCCTGGCGGCGCCCCTGATTGCGGGCAACGACCTGCGCAGCATGCGGCCTGAGATTCACGACATTCTGACGAATAAAGAAGTAATTGCCGTGGATCAGGATCCGTTCGGGCGCCAGGGCGAGCGCGTCGCCAAAAACGGCGACCTCGAAGTTTGGGCGAAGCAGTTACAGGATGGCAGCCGTGCCGTGGTGCTGCTGAATCGCGCCGCAACCCAGCAGCAAGTCACTGTGAATTGGGAGGATCTCGGTTACCCCAACGCTGTCAGCGCTTCGGTGCGCGACGTGTGGCAGCACAAGGATCTGGGAAAGTTCACGGGAAAATACTCGGCGGCGGTCGCGTCGCATGGCGTGGTGATGGTGACGGTGAAGCCTTGAATGCACTTGAATGCACCACAAAGACTTTTCACCACGGAGACACAGAGACACGGAGAAATTCTCTTCCATTGTTTTTCTCGGTGACTCCGTGACTCCGTGGTGAAATTCCTCAGGAAGTTTTATTCAACTCTTCCATGACGCTCTGGATCAGTTCTTTTGCGTCGGTCAAGCTCTTCATGATGATCTGGATGTCCATCACAGGCTTGCCGGGCCAGCGCTGACTCTGGCAATAGACCCCGTGCTGGCCGACCAAGGCCATGGCGTCGGTGATCGTGTCCATGGTGACGGCGAGGCGACCCCGAGGCACGCCCATCATGGTCTCGTAGTGTTCCAGTTCTTCCTGCTTTTCGTCGAATACCGGCATGGGACGATTGTAACTGCATGCCGGCATGGCGCATAATGACGTGACTGCTGACTTATTCTTTTCTCACACGTCCAAACCTTGGCATTCCATATCCCAAAAGGAGAGAACATGCAAAAACGAATTGCCCTTCTCGCGTTCACGATTTTGACTCTCACGGTGTTCGCTGCGGCGCAGGCCAGTCCGCCCGCGTCGGCTTCCTGCGACCTGGGTGGCGGCAAGACCATCAAGACGGACTACTCCAGCCCTCGCGCGAAAGGACGCAAGATTTACGGCGGACTCGTGCCGTTCGGCGAAGTCTGGCGCACCGGTGCCAATTCCGCCACAACCTTTGTAACCAGCGCCGATGTCAACGTGGGCGGAAAGGCCGTGCCTGCGGGTAGTTACACGATCTTCACGGTTCCGACCGCCGACAAGTGGACGCTCATCGTCAATAAGAAGACTGGCGAGTGGGGAATCCCTTACAAATATGAGAGCGATGAACTGGTACGTGTGGACATGAAGGTCTCGAAGTTGCCCGCACCCGTGGAAAATTTCACGATCACCTACGACAAATCCGGCAGCGGTTGCACTCTGCGGATCGACTGGGAGACCACGCGGGCGTCGGTGGACATCAGCGCGAAATAACGTGCGGTACAAATTGTTGATTGCTGATTTTTGATTGCTGATTGAAGATCCCTTGCGT
Organism: Candidatus Sulfotelmatobacter sp.; assembly: GCA_049792875.1. Taxonomy (GTDB): domain Bacteria; phylum Acidobacteriota; class Terriglobia; order Terriglobales; family Acidobacteriaceae; genus Sulfotelmatobacter. The sequence goes on along the minus strand of JBARBI010000098.1, from coordinate 4,110 downwards.
AAGTGAATCTGAAGGCGAAGGGGATTCTCAATCACCAATCAAAAATCAGCAATCAACAATGTCTGTTGGGGCTACAATTTTAAAGCGTCGTGCCGCCCGAAGTCAGACGCCCTGTTTTGCCGGCTGCCACCGCAGCACGGGCTTCCTGGCTGCAGCCGTCTCATCCAAACGCGAGACCCGCGTGGAATGTGGCGCATCGAGGACTTTCTGCGGATCTTCCTCGACTTCTTCCGCGATCGATTTCATCGCTTCGATGAACAGGTCCATCTCCTCTTTCGATTCGCTCTCTGTGGGCTCGATCATGAGCGCGCCCGGCACTATCAGCGGAAACGCGGTCGTATAAGGATGGAATCCGTAATCGATGAGGCGCTTGGCGATGTCCATGGTGTGCACGCCCTTTTTCAACTGGACCTTGTCGCTGAAGACCACTTCGTGCATGGTGGGCGTGGAATAGGGCAAGTCGTAGGTGCCTTCCAGACCTTTGCGGATGTAGTTGGCGTTGAGCACCGCGTCTTCCGTGGTCTGCCGCAAGCCATCGGGGCCGTTCGCCTGAATGTAAGCCAGAGCGCGCACAAACATTCCAAAGTTGCCGTAGAAGGCGCGCACGCGTCCCACGGATTGCGGACGGTTGTAGTTGAACGCCAGCGTCCCATCGGACTTCGTGGTCAGCACTGGAGTGGGCAAGAAGGGCTCGAGGTCTTTTTTGATAGCGACTGGACCTGAACCGGGGCCACCACCGCCGTGTGGAGTTGAGAACGTCTTGTGCAGATTCAGGTGCATCACGTCGACGCCGAAGTCGCCCGGCCGCACCTTGCCGACCAACGCGTTCATGTTGGCGCCGTCCATGTAAAGCAGACCACCCTTGGCGTGCAGGATGTCGGCAATCTTGTGGATGTCCTGCTCAAAGACGCCGAGCGTATTGGGATTGGTCAGCATGAGCGCGGCGACATCTTCGTTCATCTGCGCTTCGAGGGCGGCGATGTCGACCATCCCCCGCGAGTCCGACTTCAGGTTCTCGACCGCGTAGTTCACCATGGCGGCGGTGGCGGGATTCGTCCCATGCGCGGAGTCAGGAATCAGAATTTTCTTGCGCGCGTTGCCCTTGGACTGGTGATAGGCGCGAACCATGAGCAGCCCGGTCATTTCCCCATGTGCGCCAGCGGCGGGCTGCAGCGTGATCGCATCCATACCGGTGATTTCGATCAGTTGCTCGCTCAGCGTCTTGATGATGTGCAGCGCGCCCTGAGAAATCTTCTCGGGCTGGTAGGGATGCCCGTTCGCGATTCCCTCCACCCGCGCCACGGCCTCATTCACCCGCGGGTTGTATTTCATGGTGCAGGAGCCCAACGGATACATGCCCAGGTCGATGGCATAGTTCCACGTGGAAAGCCGCGTGAAATGGCGGATGATCTCGATCTCGCTCACTTCCGGCATATTGCCGAGATCTTTTCGTTCGGAAGCGCCGAGCAGTTTGCCTGTGTCCACCTCCGGTACGTCGAGCGGCGGCAACTTCCATGCTGCTTTCCCTGCCGACGACTTCTCGAAGATCAACCCTTCGTTCTGGTTGACGTGGCGTGTGGCCTTGCGGGTCATGCGTTTCATCGCGCCACCTCTTCCACTTCTTCTTTCGCCGATCGCACCGAGCGCTCACTCTCGGCGACCAATCCCACGGCCGTATCGATCGCGCTGCGCGTAGTCAGTTCGGTGCAACACCACAGGGCTGCGTTTCCAAGTTCGGGATAGAACTTCTTCAGCGGCAAGCCGCCGACCATCTTGTGTCCCAGCAAGCGGCTGTTGATGGCGTAAGGATCCTCGCTGGTCTGCACCACAAATTCGTTGAAGCGTGGCGTGCCGCCGAACAAAACCTTGCCGTGCTTTGCGAACTGGCCCGCTGCGTAGGCCGTCTTCGCCAGATTCTGTTTGGCTAATTCTTTCAGGCCTACTTTGCCGTAGACCGTCATGAAGATGTTGACCATGAGCGCAACCAGCGCTTGGTTGGTGCAGATATTCGAGGTCGCTTTCTCGCGCCGGATGTGCTGTTCGCGCGTTGCCAGCGTCAGGACGAATCCGCGCTTGCCTTGCTTGTCGAGAGTCTGTCCCACCAGCCGCCCGGGCATTTGGCGAACGTATTTCTCGCGCGTGGCGATGACACCGCAGTACGGACCGCCGAATCCGAGAGGCACGCCGAAGGACTGCGCCTCCATGGCGATGACGTCGGCCTGACGCGGAGGTTCCACGATTCCGAGCGAGACCGCTTCCGCGATCGAGACCACGAGCATCGCTCCATGCTTGTGGGCGATGTCGGCAATCGCCGCGACGTCTTCAATCGTGCCGAAGAAATTCGGCGACTGGACCAGTACACACGCGGTGTCCGGAGTGATTGCCTTCTCAAGTTCCTTCACATTCACCCGGCCCTCGTCGCTGAAACCGACAATCGACAGCGGCATGCCCTGATGGGTGGCGTACGTCGCCAGCACCTCGCGATACTCCGGATGCAGGCTGCGCGCCACCACCACCGACCGACGACCCGTCAGGCGGACCGCCATCATCACGGCTTCAGCCGCGGCTGTGGAACCGTCATACATGGAAGCGTTGGCCACCTCCATGCCGGTTAGCTCGCAGATCATGGTTTGAAATTCAAAAATCGATTGCAGAGTTCCCTGCGAGATTTCAGCCTGATAGGGGGTGTAGGCCGTCAGAAACTCGCCGCGCGAAATCAGCGAATCAATAATGACCGGGCGGTAGTGGAAGTAGGCGCCCGCACCCAGGAAACTAGTGTAACCGTCGCCGTTCTCCCGCGAACGCTGGCGGAAGAAGTCGACAATCTCAGACTCCGCCATCTGGCGCGGGATGTTGAGGTCGCGGGTCAGGCGGTACTCGGCGGGAATCGGCGCAAACAGATCGTCTACCGAGCGTAGGCCAATTGCTTTTAGCATGGCTGCGCGGTCTGCGGGAGATTTCGGTAAATAGCGCATAAGAAATTCTTTAGATGACCCTCGGGGCTATTTGGATTGAGGCGGCACGAGCTTCGTTTGAATCAAGTGCAAGATCATCGGGTAGCGACTCGCCGGCGTTCAAAGCTTAAACCATGAAGGACACGAAGTTACACAAAGAGGAGATGTCAATGTCCCGCCTCTTCCGCTACAAATTTCTCATAGTCGGCGGCTGACAGCAGACCGTCCAATTCGCTCGGATTCTTCAGCGTAAGCTTCAACATCCACGAACCGTGGGCGTCCGTATTCACCTTCTCGGGCGACGTCGCCAAAGCGGCGTTGACCTCGCTCACGGTGCCGGACGCCGGGGCAAACAGGTCGGACACAGCTTTCACCGACTCGACCGTGCCAAAGGTTTTTCCAGCAGTAAGTTCCGCACCCACCTTGGGGGTCTCGACGAACACGATGTCCCCCAGCGACTGCTGGGCGTAGTCGGTGATGCCGACCGTGGCGGTGTTTCCGTTCACCTGAATCCACTCGTGCTCTTTGGTGTATTTGCGATCTGTAGGGTAAGGCATAAAAGCTTCTAGCTCCTGGCTTCTAGCGATTCATTCCTGACTCTATGTCTCGTAGATGAGCGCAGGAGTCGGCCGAACTTTAACCAAGACCGTGGAAGAGCGGCCCTTCAAGGGCCGCGTCAGCGATTCAACAGAGGAACCCGGCTTCAGCCCCCGTGTCACGCCTTCTTTGGCCGCTTATAAAAAGGCGTCGGAACTACCACCGCTCCTACGCCTTGACCTCGGATTTCCACCTTCACTGCGGTTCCTACGGCCGCCAACTCTGTCGGCACGTAGGCCAGCGCTATGTTCTTCTTCAAGAACGGCGCCGGAGATCCGCTCGTGACATACCCGACTTCACGGCCGCCGACGTCGAGCACTTTGTATCCATCCCGGGCGATGCCGCGCTCGGTCATCTCCAAACCCACCAGAGAGCGCTTCACGCCCGCTTTCGCCTTCTCAAGAGCAGCCCGGCCGACGAACTCCGGCTTCTCCATCTTGCAGAAGCGGTCCAGTCCCGCCTCCCAAACATTAATCGTATCGGAAATCTCGTGTCCGTAGAGGGGAAGCTTGCCTTCGAGGCGGAGCGTGTTGCGCGCTCCGAGGCCGCAGGGCACGAC
>JBARBI010000097.1:0-2736 GCA_049792875.1 Candidatus Sulfotelmatobacter sp. | reverse complement strand
ACTGGAATTGGATTTGGCACCAGCGCCTCCTCGTAAAGCCTGGCAACTACCAAGTGACCGTCACGCGGGAAGGAAACTCAATTTGGTCCGGCCCTGTAGATGTCAAGGCGGGTCAGCAGGTCACGGTTTACCTCGATCAGAATGGCAAGATGAAAACGAAAGACTGGCCGCAAGGCAACACTTTGGGCCCACAGCTCCGATTCCACGCTGGAGTGGCTAGCGCAATGGTGCCAATCGCACCGGTGACCGCACAGCTCACTGCTCAGTCGAGTTCAGTGGGATGCGGGCAACCCTCCCAGTTGGACTGGAAATCGACGGACGCGGTCGCAGTTTCCATAACGAACCTCGGAAACGTTTCGGCCAGCGGTGATCACGATGTCAACCCGACAAAGACAACGACTTATGAATTGGTGGCGAAAGGTCCAGGTGGCGAAGCTACCCAAACAGCAATGGTGAATGTCAATGCCCAACCCACGGCAACGTTAGCCTTCACTCAGCCGGAGATACGCTTTCACAAGATCGGCGACAAGGTGGTTCAGGACGATCCGACTACATTGAATTGGTCAGCATCCAACGCCAACCAGGTAACGATTGCACCTCTCGGCAGCGAGGGCCTAAGCGGAAGCCGTGCAATCGAAGCGCAACCGAAACAGACCAGTAGTGGCCCGGTGAATGAAGTCGTTGATTACACGCTCTCGGCTTCCAATGCGTGCGGCGGAACCACCACGAAGACGGCAGCTTTACGCATCGTCGGCTCGATCGACCCAGCGCCTCCCGTAACTCTTGCGAGCCTCTTCTATCCGACGAACTATCCGAGATCACGACATCCGAAGATTGGCCTTGTGGCCAGTGAAAAGCGAGCACTCGCTGATGCCGCGAGCCGCTTCAAGAGTCACGAACAATACGACAACGACCATGCCAGCCTGATGGTTGTGGGACACACCGATGTTCGCGGCTCCAAGAAATACAACCTGAAGCTCAGTGAGAGGAGAGCCGATCTGGTGAAGGGTTATCTCGTTTCACAGGGCATTTCGGCAGATAAGATCCAGATTCGTGCGGAAGGCAAGCTGCAGGAGCTGAACAAAAAAGAAGTGTCGACGCTTCAGGCTGGAGATCCGCAAAAGCCAGAGAAGTGGATGCTGCATAACCCACAGGCCACCTGGCTGGCCTACAACCGCCGCGTCGACATCATTCTTGAGCCTATGGGAAAACAGTCTACCGAGGCGTTTCCAAACGATGCATCGGACGCGCGGATTCTATGGCAACGGGCCCAGCCGAGCCTGAAGAAAGTGGAATTAGAAGGGAACTCTACAACTAGCGACAAATCGTTGCACGCGGACGCAAGACTGAATTGACCGTAAGTTGAGATCAAGAGGCGGAGGATCATAAATGCGGCGCGCTCTCGTGATTTCCCTGCTGCTCGTTGTTGCCGGCGGTTATGCATTCGCCCAGATCGGCGGCACCGCGAGCAGCAGGGCCCAGAATCTCCGTGATTGTATCGACGGATTCGGGACGTGTAATCGTTCACTTCTTACCAGCGCACAAGCCCGTCAGGTCGCCAATCTGCAGCATGAGCAAAATCTCTGGGCCTGTCTGACGGGCAACGGAGAATGCGACCACTCCATGCTCGCTCCGGCGGAGTCGAAGGAGGTTGCTACGCTGGAGCAGCGGCGGAATGTTCTTTCTTGTGAGACAACGATCGGCACGTGTGACCAATCGCTGCTCACACCAGCTGAGGCCGGCAAGGTGACAAGGATCCAGGTCGAACAGAACCGGCTGAATTGTGAGACCGGATTAAATTCCTGCAACTACTCTTTGCTGACGGCATCTGAGCTCGTAGAAGTGAAGCACCTTGAGCGTGAGCACAATCTTCTCGCCTGTCAGACAGGCCAGGACTTGTGTGACACGTCGTTACTCACGCCGTCGCAGGCGCACGAGATCACCCAGGGGAACTACCAAAGGAACCTGCTGGCGTGCAAGGCAGGCAGCGGCTACTGCGACGAATCGATACTAATTCCTGCCGACGAAAAAGAAGTGGCAGCGGCACAACAGCAACAGAACACACTGGCATGCGAGGCCGAAGACGTTACGTGCGACCGGTCATCTTTGAACGTTGCACAAGCCAAGTAGAACGATGGCGGGAGTCTTCAGAATAAGGGCCTTGCTCGCCCCTGAAGGATTCCATTGCCGGGCGTGAGCAAATTGGCATGCAAGCCTTGCCAGCTCTACGTTTAAAGCGCCCAGCGGGACATGGGCTTTTGGGTATCGACCTTGGCACCCAGGAGCTCGGATTCTGTATCGTAACGCGATACAATTGTTCTAATGATTTCTGGCCGCCACGGGTGCGAGATAGCCGTTCTCACGGTCATCTGCGTCCTCATGATTTTCTTCTTTCCCGTAATGCAGGGTCCGTATTCGGTCCTACACGGACCGGTTACTGCACTGCGGTCAGCGCGCGCCGGGCTTCATTTGCGGCTCGCCATAGTGCGGGCCGCCCTAAGCTCCCTGGCGCGCTTCCTGATTTCGGCCCTCGTGATTTTCACGCAGTTCTCACTTTCAAGGGCAGGACTCTGGTCAGTTAGTCTGCCCGGATGCAATACCGTCTTCCGCTGTTGATCCCCACCCGTTGTTGTCGTTCCAAAATCCAATCGCAATCGCAATCCGGGAGTAGTGCCTCGTCCAGACTAGGCATTTCTTTGGCGACTCGAAACAGGGTTGCCTAGCAGACCGTTACCC